>JAYVKQ010000513.1:0-9752 GCA_043768285.1 Saprospiraceae bacterium
CTGCCTCAAATTATACTTTTGGCGGTACGGCTACTTTGGGCAATACCATTGGTAGTTTGCCCAACGGTGCTCTCACTTGGGAAGAAGCCGAGCAGTTTGATATAGGCTTAAATGCGTCTATTTTTAATGAGAAAATAAAACTGTCTTTCAATTATTTTAAGCAAGTAACAGGCAATCCGATAGCCCAACTGCCTGTGTCGTGGGCAACGGGTTTTGGTAGCGTTGTCGGCAATCAGCAAGGTAAAATCAGTAATAAAGGGTTTGAGGCATCAGTAGATTATACGCCCATTCGCACTAAAAAATTCAGATGGGATATTAATGTCAATGCGTCCAAATATATCAATTTATTGGAAGAATACTATTTGCCAAACGGTTTTTTGAATGGCAATGCGGGTAATGGCACGCAAATAACCATTTCAAAACCCGGACAGCCGATAGGTATGTATCGCGGCTTACAGATTACAGGCTTGTTCACTGCTGCCGAAATTGCTGACCCAAATGTACCTAAATATGCGGGCGCAGTAGAAGGCAATATCAAATATGTGGATGGCAACGGCAATGGCAGATTAGAGGCAGCCGATGCAGATTATGTCATTTTGGGCAATCCGCACCCTGATTTGATGTTTGGTATGTCTCATGTTTTATCTTACAAAGGCTTTAATCTAAGAACCGTTTTTGCAGGACAAATGGGCGGTTTGATATTCGATTTGCGCCGAGAAATTATGTGGAATGTGGATGGCAATTTTAATATAAATCGCTTAATGCTTGACCGTTGGAGACCAGGCGATGACCCTGCCACAAAAGAATTTCAAACGACAAATGGCAATAACAGTGCAAGGCTGCGCTGGCCCTCCGATAATAAAGTCTATGATGGTAGTTATGTAGGCTTGAAAAACATCACATTGAGCTATAATTTGGGCGGCTTACTGAATAAAAAACGTAAGTTTTTGGAGATGGCTCAAGTTTATGGCAGTGTTCGCAATGCGTTTTATTTGGCTGCCTACAAATATGGCAATCCCGAAATCAGACGCGCAAATGATGGCAGTGCTTTGCGGAGTGTGAATTATGGTAGTTATCCTATTTCCAGAACGGTTGTTTTTGGGTTGAACGTTACTTTTTAGCACCCCCTCAGTATTTTTTATGATTTTGAATAAAAAACAGACAATGAAAATTAGAAATATATATATCGCTTCCTTTTTGCTCATCGGCATCATCAGTTGCAGCAAAAGCTTTTTAGATGTAGAACCCATAGACCGTTATGTGGTATCCAATTTTGTCCAAAACCAAGGGCAGGTAGAACAGGCTGTTGTCGCGTGTTATCGCAAGGTATTTGCCATAGCGAACAATTATATCTGGATATATGGCGATTTTTTAAGCGATAATACCTCCTATTACCGCAATCCTACGGATAGAGGCGGTGTTGCCACAGAGGAAGTAGATGAGTTTATGGCAGAAGCAAGAAACACGACTTTCAATGGCGTGTATCAAGAATCGTTTGAAGGCGTGACCCGTTCTAACTATGTTTTGGGCAATATTGAGAATATCACTTTTACGTCCGATTCGCTGAAAAATCTACGCAAAGCGGAAGCGCAATTTTTCAGAGCATGGCATTATTTTAATTTAGTACGCCTTTTTGGTGATGTGCCACTTGTGACGCAAGTGATAACGGATTCAAGAGAAAGTTATAAACTTAAACGCGACCCTGCTGACCAAATTTACCCCCAAATTATAATCCCTGATGCTCAATTTGCTGTTGAAAAACTGCCGACAAAAGTACCCGCTTCGCAAACTGGACGCTTGACTAAAGGGGCGGCTTTGATGCTATTATCAAAAATATATATGACACAAAAGCGGTTTGCCGAAGCCAAACCCCTTTTGGAAGAAGTGACACGCTTGGGTTATGCGCTCAATGCCAATTATGTGGATAATTTTAATCCAAGTAAAAAAAATAGCCCCGAATCTATCTATGAAATTCAAGCGGGTGATATCACCAGTGCTTTTGGTTTGATGGGGCAATGGGCTCCGTGGGGTTCTGCCCGTACTGTTTGGGGTGCAGGTGCAAATTCAAGGGGCGGACTTAATCAACCGACTGAAGATTTGATTAAGGCATATGAAACGGCAGATAGTTTGCGGTCAAAAGTAGTGGTAGGTATATACAAAGCGGGAACAGTAGATGTGCCGTATATGAATAAATTTAACTATTACGATGCGGCTTTAAATGCCAATGCCATCAATTATCCGATATATCGCTACGCTGATGCGCTGTTAATGTTGGCAGAATGTCAAAATGAAACCAACGAAACGGATAAAGCAATTGCGAATTTGAATTTGATAAGAACAAGGGCAAAAATACCGAGCAAAACAAGGGGTAATGCTAACCCTGTATATGCTGTCAATTCACAAGCGGATATGCGTACCGCCATTGAAAAAGAACGCCAAATTGAATTGGCAGGAGAAGGACGTCGTTGGTTCGATTTGGTACGGACAGGTCGTGCCGAGCAAGTGATGAAGGAACATGGCGCAAGAGAAAAAGCCAATGAGCTAAAAAAGACTTATCTTTTACCAGAAGCTTTTATAAAAATAAGAATTTTACTGCCTATGCCTGATAGGGAAATTCGGGAGTTTGGATTTTCGCAAACGCCTGAGTGGTAATGCTTAAACCCGTGCCACCGCTCGAGCGGTGGCACGGTAGCACCCCCTCAGTATTTTTGCATAAAACTGTGATAACCAATATTTTATTAACATAAACTAAAACTAATTTCAATGAAAAAAATGTACAACTACCTGTATGCGCTTAGCTTAATTCTATGTTTTTCAGCAACGGCAAATGCACAATTGATTTTAAAAGAAGACTTCGATTATCCAGTCGGTAATTTGGAAGGTAAAAATGGTGGTACTGGTTTTACAGCCAACTCTACTTGGTCAAAAACAGGAACAAATGCCGCAGCATCAATCGGTGCGGATACCAAAGCGCAAATTTTAGCGGGTAGTATTGCTGCCACAGGTGGCGTAGGCAACCGAGTCCAAATGTGTATTGATAGTGGTAAAACCGTGCGTTTGGATAGAACTTTTGCCGTTAATTTGAATGGTGCAGACGGTCAAAACTATTGGTTGGGCTTTTGGTACAGAAGCAACACCGATACAAGTTCAGTAGCGGGTGCAACCAACACAACGGGTATAGGCGCACAATTATGCTTAATGGGTCCCGCAGGTAATGCTGATGCTTGGGCGCAACGCTTACAATTTGGCAAACACGCCGTAGGCGGCACTGTCAATAATATCAATATTGCCTCAAGAGCAGCAGGTTGTACGGCAACAGGCACAGGCACAGGTGCAACGAGTTGGGGAACTCCACTTTCTTCTAAAGGCACATATTATATTTTGGTAAAAATTACCAAAGGCGATACTGTTGATGCTGCAAGTGTACGCAGCGATGCTGTTAGAATGTGGGTTCTGACAGCCCCGCCTGCCAATGAAGCAGCTTTGGCTTCAAAACCCAATGGCGATGTTAGGGCTTTCACGCGCGTTTTGCGTGCCGATAACGTTTCAGGCTGTGCGTATGATGGTGCTGTCGGTATTCGTTTGCGCGTAGAAGGGGGCGGAAATACCGCTTTCTGTGCTGAATTCGACGATATTCGTATGGCAAGAACACTTCCTTCAGTATTACAAGGGGTGAATGCAGTGAAAGATATTGCTGCCGATTATTTCTCAATGGAACTTGCCCCTAATCCAGCATCGGATATGTCTATGTTAGAATTAAAAATGAAAAAATCGGGCAAATCGGATATTGGCGTGTTTGACGTGGCGGGCAAGCGTGTTGCTACCGTTGGAAACGGCTTCTATACTGAGGGGGTACATAATTTGGAAGTGAAAACCGCTACTATGCCTGCGGGTATCTATTTTGTGAAAATGCAGATGGAAAATAGCGTTCAACAAACAGCTAAATTGGTAGTAACGAAATGATAAAAACAACCATGACCCGTGCCACCGTTCCAAACGGTGGCCCGGGGTTTCTATTTTTTTTAATATTATTTTGGTTAAATACTAAGGGGGGTGCCCAAACCATCACCATCGAAGCCGATAAATACCAGCACGTCTTTGAAGGCGGCGGTGTGTCGGTGGGTTTATATATGGGGCATCATTGGAGTATGAGCGAAACCAATCGAGACAAAGCTGTGCGTTTGATAAATCAAGATTGTAATATGCCTTATGTGCAAGATTATGTATCTATTTCCGCTTACCCACCTTTAGATGCCAATTATTTTGACAAAAGAGCGGACTACTTCAAAGCTGCCAAAGTCTATCGCCCCGATGTTAAAATATCCATGACAACCAACCGTTTTCCGAAGGAATTGGTGGACGAAATCAATATTGGTGGCAAAATACAACCCGTTTTGCGCACAGCAGATACTGCTATTTATTCTAAAATTGCCCTATTTTATTTCAATCTTTTTCAAGGTTTCAAAGACAGAGGCGTAGAAATAGATATACTCAATGTGGTGAATGAACCCGATTGGGATAAGCAATATTACTATGGCTATAATGGCGATAATAAAAAAGGAGTTGCCTTACTTTTTTCAGAAGCTGTACCTAAATTCAAAGCCTTATTGCAAGACACAAACATCAATAAGTCCAAAATAAAAATACCATTAATCATGGGACCCAGCACAATTGGTCCCGATGGTTGTCTGCAGTTTATCCGTTATTTTAAACAAAATTACCCTACCGCATGGGCGCAAACTGATATTGTTGCCACACACCAATATACCAATGGTGTGAATGAAAACGCCCTCGCCACTATCCGCATCGAAGCCGAAGGAAAACCCTATTTTCAATCCGAAATGCACACCAATAGGGGTGATAATCTCGGTAATATGCCTATTGATAGTGCCCATCGAGGCGTTTTATCCTTAGCCTCTACGATGGGGTCGGCAATTAGGCAAGGCGTAAGTGCATGGTTTTATTTTCAAACCAATTATCCGCACGACTATACGCCCGCAGGGCTTTTAAGCGTAGATTGGCAAACCACCAATCCACAACCGTATCAACATTACTACGCTTTTAAGCAAATGACTTCTACACAGCCACCTAATGCGCATGTTGTTAGTCGTACACTTGCCAATTTTGGCAGTGCGGAAGTGTTTGTTTTTAGGAAAAAAAATGAAGATACCGTATATCTGAATATCGCTAATTATATGCCTTCTGCCCGTATTGTGTCCCTTAATATTGAAGGTTATAAAATAAAAAGCTATACCCAAATCATAACCGATGGTAGCTTTAAAAATGAAAAGACAGCCCCTCAAAATTTTCCCGACCCTGCAAAAGATACCCCCCTCAGTATTCGACCTTATTCGGTCAATACTCTTAAGGTTGTTTTACAAAAAGAAAGTGCAACTTCAATAAAAGAAGTAGGAAATGATGTAAAAATTGCTCAAATAGATAAAACTGTTATTATAAGAAGTGATAAAAAAATTTTAAAAAATATTACGATTTACAATTTAACTGGGCAAATAGTAGGGCATTTTAAATGTTTAAATACAGAACAATACACTATAAATATAGGAAGTTTTCAATCGGGAATGTATCTTTTTTATATTCAGACAGAAAAGGGAACTATTGTTAAAAAGGTGGTTTTGAGTAATTTTTAAATACCTTTACCTTGTTACCCCCTCAGTATTTTTAATAAAAAATCATCTAAAAATGTCAAAATATACCCTTTTACTTTACGTTTTACTATTTTTTCATAAAATAAACGCCCAAACCAAACCCAATATCATTTTCATCTTAACCGATGATTTGGGCTATTCCGATTTGGGGTGCTATGGCAATCCTTTCAACGAAACCAAGTATATTGACAGCTTGGCAAAAGGCGGTTTGCGCTTCACACAGGCGTATGCAGCCAGTACCGTTTGTTCCCCTTCGAGGGCAGCGATTATGACGGGCAAACATCCTGCACGTTTGAAATTGACTAATTATTTAGTAGGCGAGCGTAAAGACAGTCTTTCGCCCGTTAATCCCCCGAATTGGCAACGATTTTTACCCAATGCTGAAATCACAATGGCTGAACGCTTGAATGATTTGGGATACCAAACGGGTATGGTTGGCAAATGGCATTTGGGTTGGGGCAAGGAGCAAATGCCGTGGGTGCAAGGCTTTGATTATAACCGAATGATTGATAAAAATGGTTTGGATT
The DNA here is from genome assembly GCA_043768285.1 of Saprospiraceae bacterium. Lineage (GTDB taxonomy): Bacteria > Bacteroidota > Bacteroidia > Chitinophagales > Saprospiraceae > JAAFJT01. The sequence continues at coordinate 6,194 of JAYVKQ010000513.1, forward strand.
ATTACAATTATTCCATCATCAGCAATGGCGGCAAAACTGTTTTTCAAGATAAAGGCACGGACTATTTAACGGACAAATTATCGGACTATGCTTTAGAATTTATTGAAAAACGCCAAAAAGAACAACCTTTTTTCTTGTATCTGTGCTATTCTGCCCCCCACGTTTTGCTGGTGCCGAGAGCAGACAAATTGGGCAAATACTTTTGGAAAACGGAGAAGTTTGGCGAAAAATACAACACCAATTATGCCGCCATGATTGAAAGCGTGGACGATGGGGTAGGGCGCATATTGAAAACACTTACCGAGCAAGGTTTATTAGAAAATACCTTAATTGTTTTCACGTCTGATAATGGTCACGTAGGTTTGCCCGAATTGGGTCCAACACCCGCACATTCCGATATTTTGAGAAAATGGAAAGGTCATGTGTATGAGGGTGGTATTCGTATCCCTGCTATCTGGTTTTGGAAAGGAAAAATACAGCCAAGTGTGACCCCTCAGTATTTTTGCCATACCGATTATGTCCCAACGTTTTTAGATATATTAGGGCAAAAAACGGATATATCACCCGATGGAAAAAGCATTTGGCAAGTGACGCAAAACCCTGAAAAGGCATTAGATAGAGGGGCATTATATTGGCATTATCCGCATTTCAGCAATCAAGGCGGCAAACCTTATGGGGCTATTCGTTTGGGCGATTGGAAATTGGTGGAAAGCTATGAAACCAATAAAGTTGAATTGTATAATTTGGCGAATGATTTGGCTGAAAAAGTGGATTTATCTAAGAAAAATAAAGCGAAAACAAAGGAGTTGTATGATAGTTTGATTTTGTGGCGTAAAGAGGTAGAGGCGAATATGCCAATACGTAAGAAGGGTTAGGCATCTTAATATGTTCGGGGAACTTTGAAAGTTCCCCGAACATTTGCATAATAAATCAATCCAATTTCAAAACCTTACGCGGTATTTGCCCCTCGCGCTGTGCCGTATGCCATACAAAAGAAGCGATAATCGTCGCCGCTTGTTTCAAATCGGCTTCAATCAAGTGGTCAAACGTATCCATATTAGTATGGTGGGTGCGGGTAGAATATTCGATAGGGTCTTGTATGAATTGAAACCCTGGAATACCTGCTGCATCAAAGGCTTGGTGATCAGTGCCACCTGTGTTAGAAACGGTGATAGTGCTGGCTTGCAAATCCTTGAAAGGCTCTAACCATGCTCTGAAAATAGGTCTTGCGGCTTCGTTGTCTTGTAGAAATATACCCCGAATTTTGCCTGTGCCATTGTCCAAATTATAGTAGGCGGATACCTTCGCTTGTTCAGGTTTTAGGGATTGAACAGTACGCGCTTTTATTTCGGCAAAATGCTGATTGACATATCCCATCGAACCCAAAAGACCTTGTTCTTCGCCTGTCCAAAGTGCCATACGCAAGGTACGACGCGGCTTAATGCCTGTTTCTTTTATGGTTTCGTTTAATATCCGTGCAACTTCCATCATCACTGCCGAACCTGCCGCGTTATCCGTTGCGCCCGTTGCCGATTGCCACGAATCGAGGTGTGCGCCAAACATCACGACTTCTTCTTTCAAATCAGTACCCGCTATTTCGGCAATCAGATTATGCTCCATTTTGTCGGGATTGGTATAAGTGGACTTGATTTCCATACTAATTTTGACGGGCATACCGCTTTGAGCTATGCGGAATAAGCGGTTATATTGCTCGGCATCAATGGTCATTTGGGGCAATACTTCCGCGTTTTCGTCTCTGGCACTGCCTTCTTTGGCAGATGCGCCTGACACGAATATCGTCCCCAAATCTCCCGCAAAACTGCGGTCAATGGTTGCCAACGGTTTTTCTTCATAGAGCATTTTGCGCATGGCTTTGCTAAATTCGCTGTCGCCAAATCCGAAATTGCGCATACTACGCGGCGTAGGTTTGGGTGCATTAGATAGTTCTAAAAGGGCTGAATCTGAAAATCTTTTTGAAGGTGCATCAAACAAGGGTTTTACCTTACGAATAGTATCCATCATCACAAATTTGCCTGTCAATTTGCCCTTATATTTGGCTAAATCCTCAACAGTATTTGCTTTAAAATAGACGACTTCGCCTGTCAAAACGCCTTTTGTAGAAGGCGACCATGCTTTTGGGTACGCAATAAGTGGATAATAACTCGGTTCAACAGCATGGGCTTCAAAGTGTTGGAGTTCCCAACCTCTGCCAAAAGGACCCCATGCTTCGGTATGCACGTTTTCCAAGCCCCATTTTGTCAATTGGTCTTGCGCCCATTTGGTGGCTTTATCTAACATAGGCGAACCCGTCAAACGCGGTCCATAAACATCGGTGAGGTAAAAAGCCGTTTCCATCACCTTGCCTTGTTCCATCCCATGTTTGCGGATTATTTTATTGATTTTTTCATCGGCGACATCTTGCCCAAAAGAGAACTGGGTCAATAGCGCGCAAAGAATACAGGTTATGGTTAATTTTTTCATACAATTGATTTTTTAAAAGACTTGAAAATAAGATAAGGAACGATGAAATAATAAGTTAGTCAAAATGTACCGTCGAATTTATTCGACGGAGACGTTGGTAATCAATGATTTATGTAGTCCATCGAATGAATTCGACGGTACATTTTGACCAACTCAACTCTTCTTCGTTCCTAAGTCTTAAAGATACATTTAATCATTCAAAAATACTGAGGGGGTGCTTATTTATTAGATGAAATGCTTATTCAAATAAAAAAAATCCTCATGTACACAAGGCACACGAGGAAATATCATTTATTTTAGAAACAATTATTTACTTAATAGAAATAGGGTAGGTCTCGCCATCTACTTCAACGATATATGCGCCATAGCGCAAATTGCTGATATCATAACGGTGGAAACCCAATTCAGTATAAGTTTTTTCAAAAACCAACTCACCGAAATTGTCAAAAATTTTGATGTCGTAGGTATTGCTTTTTTTAGTCGGCACATTGATGCGTAAGGTATTGGCATCAAGGTGAACCATTGGCAACGGGACGATTTCTCTCTTGCTTTCTACCACGTCAATTTTATCCACGCCAATTTCAATTGGTAGAATGGTTTTAGCGGCTTTCTTTTTAATAATTAAGCGGTAAGAACCCGCTGTTAAGTTTTTTAGGTTGAAACGCTTTGTCATATCGCGTTCAATAACAACTGTTTCACTGTGAAAAACGACCCCCTCAGTATCTTCGATGCTCAAAGTCACATCTTCTTTTTGGAGCGTTGTGACATTAACAATCAAAGTTTTGCTCACTGAGCCTACTTTAATCTCAGTTTTTTCAATCGGAGCAGCTTCAAGTTCAACGACAGATTTGTTGGATGGAACGAGATTGGCGAGGGCGGCGTTATTTAAAAAGGCAACCATTAAAACCAATACGATTAGCATTTTTGTTTTCATAATCATTAGAATTTTAGTTAAACAATTTAAGGTGATTTCGTTATGATAACGATAATGCAAAGGTATAAGCACTTGGGTGAGAATGTAAAGGCATTAAGATGTACGGGTACGCCTTCAAGGTTTTCTGTAAAAAATAGGAGGTGT
>JAYVKQ010000514.1:0-2178 GCA_043768285.1 Saprospiraceae bacterium
ATTTTGTCACCTGGCTCTAAGCCACGCGAATGCAAATAGGCGGCAAACTGATTGGAATAACGGTCCACTTCGTCATAAGTCATATCTTTATCGAAGCAAGTAAACGCCGTTTTGTAACGGTATTTGTTAAAGGCTTCGGTCAATATACCCAATAGATTTGGATAGCTATCGGGATCAATATTGGCGGGCATATTGGCTGGGTAATGTTTGAGCCAAGGTCTTAATTCAGATGTTATCATATTCTTTAGCGATGAATTTGGTTAAGTGTAAAGGATGAGCTAATTGTTTAAATACAAAATTTTGTTGTTTAGTATATGTTTAAAATTATTTTTCTAAAAAAAGTGAAAACACAAATTTTTAAAGCATTGCGTAAAAATAGTAGATTTAATAAATGTAGCCTAAAAAAATGATAATTTTTAATAAGCAATAGACTTATTTGTTGTTGAAGTGTCAAATTAGAGTGAAAATATTGTGTTTTATAAACAAAATACAGCGATAATCGTAATAATAGGTACAAATAAGGCGTGTAAAATACTGCGGGGGTTATAAAAATAGTCTGTGGAAGTATTAATATGACCAAATCATTTTTATAATGCTGAAAATTGCTAAAAAAAGAACATTTTTAAAAAAATTACGACATTATTAAAGAATGTTTTATATTTGTCCGACTTATCAAACGGAATAATTTTTGCGAGAGGCGTTTGGCTTTTTATGATGGAAATATTTTAATTGTTTCTTTCTCAATATCAATACGTTAAACGCTTTTTTAATAACAACCATTTAATTTACTTTAGACAAATTTAAGTACAACTATGAACTTGATGGAAGACGTACTAGCCTTAATAGAAGCTGGAAAAACCGATAAAGCTCTGGCGAACGTACAAAAAGCCCTTGACAAAACGCCCGACGACCTTGATGCCAAACGTGCTGCTGCAACCGTTTATTTCAAAAAAATGGTCACTGAATACGAAGGCAACAATTCAGATGGTGCAATCGAGTGGTATGGGAAATACTATGCGCTTGAACTCCCCGAAGATGATACGCTTCACGAAAAGTTCAAAGAATTCCAACGCCGCATCCACCCTGAGTTTCCGCGTATGCAGGAAGCTAACAAATTAAGCAAATCTGGCAAAAACTTGGAAGCATTAGCCATCTATGAGGAAGTTTTGACGACCATCAAAGACCTCAAAGTTGCCTATGTCAATGTCGGGTGGTGTCTCTATCGCCTTTTGGCAGAGCTGGCTCCTCAACCTGAACCTGATGTTGCTTTAGTTAATAAATGCTTTAACATCTACAAGCGTTTCGAGATATTGGGACCAAGCAACTTGCACGCGCAAATGCTTAGGATTGCCCTTTATTTTAAAGATGTTGAAGGTGTGGATTTGTTGGATTTCCTTCACGGCTGGAATTTTACTAATTTCCGCGATGAAGATTACGAACCATTCAAACCCAATCCAAATTCGGTTATCCCGAGTTTGTGCGAACGGGCTTATTTGACATATAGCCGCGTATTACTTGGCTCTCTCCGAAACAGTGATGAAGCTGTTGTCGAAAAAGCGAAGAACTATGCGAATGAATTTTTACCACAATTAGAAGATGCGCTCGAAAAATTGCCGCGCAATACGTGGTTGCCTTATGCGCGTACTTTGTTGGTATCGCAAATGGGCAAAACGGCGCGTGTGCAAATGGAACTTATCCATTTATTGAAAGTACAGAACAACCAATTCTGGGCATGGGCATCTTTGGCAGAAACCTTTGCACAAGAAGGACGGGATGGTGATGCTTTGGCTTGCTATTGCAAAGCGTTCTTGTTGCCAGCATCAGGTGAACTCGGTACGCACGTCAGAGAAGCGTTTGCGAAATTACTATTAAAAATGAACCTCAAACCCGAAGCCCGCTTCGAAATTGAGCAAATTTTGCGTATTCGTAAGAAAAAAGTTGGCAAAGCGGCTGAACAAAGTGAAATCTGGGAAAACGAAGAATGGTTTAGACAAAACCGTCCGCAAGGCGACAACAAGCGTATGCTCTACACCCGTCATGCGGGTCGTGCTGACCAATTGTTGTGGGCTGACTTACCAGATAGCATCGCCGTTGTCACCCACGTTGATGCAGTACGCGGTGTGTTCTTCTATGCCGTTGATAAGCGTATCGGTGGTAAGCACAATCTGAAAGGCATAT
>JAYVKQ010000515.1:0-9264 GCA_043768285.1 Saprospiraceae bacterium
GATGCGAGCGTTAATCAGTAATATTTAAGGCGTATAAATATCGGATATTTTTAAAATATCCGATATTTGAGTACTCCTAATCAACGCTCGTATGTAACGGATTCGTTTTACATTTTCAGATATGTTGTCTATAAACGTACAAATCCTAACGGATTTTATTGGATTTGAACCCATTACTTGTATGAAATTATAAAAAATACCTAAGTTTGCCCTTTGTATATTTAAAAATCAGAAACCATGAAAGTAATTGTCACAGGCGTAACGGGTATGGTGGGCGAAGGTGTGATGCACGCTTGCCTTAATCATGCAGATATAACTGAAGTATTGATAGTAGGGCGCAGACCCTATGGCGGCACGCATCCCAAATTGAAAGAATTAGTCCACTCGGATTTGTATAATATTGAGCCAGTAGCTAACCAATTGACAGGTTATGATGCCTGTTATTTCTGTTTGGGGACAACTTCTGTGGGTAAAAACGAAGAAGAGTTTACCAAAACAACCTATGATTTGACCCTTTCATTTGCAAAAATACTGGTTTCTGTCAATCCCAATATGACATTTACCTATATTTCGGGTACTGGTACAGATAGTACAGAAAAAGGCAAAACCATGTGGGCAAGGGTAAAGGGTAGAACCGAAAATGACCTGTTAAAACTACCATTTAAGCAAGCCTTTATGTTTCGCCCAGGCTATTTGCACCCAACGAAGGGCTTGAAAAATACTTTGCCTTATTACAAATATATCACATGGCTTTATCCTGTTTTCAAAGTCTTATTTCCCAATATGGTTTCCGCATTGAATGATTTGGGTTTGGCAATGATAAACGTGACACAAAAAGGCTATACTAAATCTATTATTGAGGTAAAAGACATCAATAATTTAGCAAAAATGCAGTAAGGCATACCCCCTCAGTATTTAATACTGATTTTATCCACCGAAGCATTTTACGTTTTATTTTAAAAATGTCAAATCCTTAAAAACACTTTTTGTAATATCCTTTCTACAATTGCCAAAAGAGGGACTATTCAATCGCCTATCCTGCAAAAGGCGGGTTGCAAAAAAATAAACACCTTCTTTTTTTTCTAAATAGCCAATCCACCAACCCGTATTAATGCCTCCTTCTCGTGTCCACCCCGTTTTTGCGCGAATGGTATAATCCTCTTTTTGTTCACTTATAAGGGTTTTTTTTACTATGTCCATGCTGCGTTTAGAAAACGGCAGCTTTCCTTCATAGAGTTTTTTTAGAAATTCGACTTGATTAATGGGTGAAATAGCAAAATCTCCAAAATTCCAAAAATCATCTTCTTTTTGGGATAGTTTAAGGTTGCCATAATTGCAAAGGGTCAAATATTTTTTATACTTTTCTTTACCAATTTTCTTTGCTAATTCTATGAATACCCAACCTGCCGACACGTCAAAGGCATTTTTAACCGTCATATCGTGATAAATTTCGGGTCTGTAACCATATTTAATCGTATCTGTACTGCCTACCCATTTTACTATGTCATGTTCTGTTTCAATTGTTTTTGTTTCTAAGGCAACCAACAAATTAATGATTTTGAATGTAGAAGCGGGTAGTGTTTCTTTTCTTGTACCAACTGTATCAGATACTATCCATTGGCGTTTATTGTTATCATAAATAACAATTGAGCCTTCTACTATGCAGTTTTCAAAATATTTATGGAAATCATTCCTAATAATTATGGTCTCTTGTTGCTGTATAATTTTACTATTCGTACCCTTATAGTTGATTGTTGAACAGGAAAATAAAAGTGTGATGCTGGTAAATTTTATGAATTTCATATTTAAATATTTCATAATCAATCGTTTATATAACGGGTAAATAATGCGAATAATGGGTTGGTCAAAATGCACAGTCGAATAAATGTCGTGTATGATAGAGTTTGATACCAAAGACGCGGATTAAGGTTTGCGAAAAACCCGAAGGGTTTGAATGTGATAATAACCAAAAGGACGTTAAAATTCAAACCCTTCAGGTTTGTAGAAAATTGCCCTATTCGCGCGCGCCGATTGCATCGAGGGTTATTCACATTCAAACCCTTCGGGTTTTTCGCAAACTTTATTGCGCTTGTTTAGAATCATACTCTATTGTGTACGACCTTTATTCGGCGGTACATTTTAACCGACTTACATTTTGAATGTTATTATGAAGTAAACTCAACCAATTGCGTGTCAATTTTATCGGCATCAAAAGTCATTATCCTATACCCAAAATTTGAGTTATCAATTTTTATGTCATCTGCATTTTTTATAAGCTGGAACGATAAGGATTGTGTTACAATTTGGCGAATATTTTCAATTTTTTGCTCATCATTCATGTGATAATGCCCACAAAATATGGTAATATTTTGACCACTTTCCATTAAAAGAGATTGTATTGTTTCTCTATTTTTTAAGGGATATAGTGTATCAACAGGCGTATCTACTTCTAATACGGGATGGTGTATAAATAGTACTACCTTTTTGTCCGTCACAAGATTTACCCGTAACCATTCCAATTGTGCAGGGCTTAATACCTCCAACGAAGTATCTAAAAAAATGAATTTATAGTGTTCATTTTCTTCTTGATAATACAATTCTTCCTGTGTTTCGTCTTTTTTAAAGAATAAAGTAACGTCTTTAAATGTATCGTGATTACCTAAAACTATTTGGGTAGAAAAGTGTTTTAGCCTATCAAAAAACCATTGATGTGCTGTGGCTGCCCCAATATCGCCGCCAAAAACGATATGCTCTATTTTCCGATTTAGTATATCCTCAACTACACGCTCTAAATTCTTTTGAGGATTGACCATGTTATCCAAAGGAAATTGTTCATCTAAGTGAACATCCGTTATAAACGCAATACGTTTCATTTTGAAAGATTTTTTTTATCTTATTAATGATGCGAATAGTGGGTTTAAAAGCCTCGTTAGAGGTTTATTATTGGTAACAACGCCAACGAGTGAACCCGAAAAGGGGCGTAGCCCTGTAATTTTTAATTGATTTCAGGGCTACGCCCCTTCCAAATACTGAGGGGTACGAGATTTTACCAATATGACACCTCTAACGAGGCTTTTAAACACATTAATTAGTATTACGAGTAAATTTTACCCCCTCAGTATTTCACGAAGAATGGTCAGCAATAATCACCCATTTCCCTTGCTGGTTTTCAAAAGTGAGGGTAAAATGCCCACCAATATCGCCTTTTTGAGGGCGCGTTAAATGCCATTTGCCGACCACCAAATAGTGCTTTTTGCCCAATGGTTTCATTTTTACTATATCAAATTTGAGCGTGCCCATACTCGCCGCATCGGGGTAGTTTTTGCGATAGTTCGCCAAAGTGGTTTGGTAGCCATAGGTCACGCCGCCTTTGCCGATATACATCAGCGAGTCGTTTTCCCAATAACCCACCATAAAGTTTTCATAATCGCCCTTGTTCCAAGCCATTATTTGGCGGTCAAGGAGGGTTAATATCGTTTTTTCTGCCTTATTTTGGGCAGAAAGTAGGAGAGGAAATAGCGTTAAGCAAATAAGGATAATTGGATTTTTCATATTGTGATACTGATTTTATGACTTTTTTTTAGCGCATCAAGGTCACATCGCCATAGGTGACTTCTTCTTTTTGCGTTTCAAGATTAATATATCGAATAATATAGGCAAAAACATCATTTACCATTAATTGACCTTTATATCTACCGTCCCATTCAGCATTTTCGCCCAATTGTTGTAGCATTAAAGCACCCCATCGGTTGTAAATTTCTAAAGAAAGCATCTTGATTTTAGTACACCGCACTTGAAAAACGTCATTAATACCATCACCATTGGGCGAAAATGCAGTAGGTACATCGAAGGGCTTAGGTTTATCAATCTTAGGGACTACGTTAATTTGATAGGTACATTCGCTCAAACAACCCGTTTCAAGTGTAATTTTAGCTTTTATAAGGATATTTCCTTTAGAAAATACTGTGGGGGTATCGCAAGTTGAACAACTAAGGTTTTGCACAGGTGTCCAATCATATCGAATACCTTTTACACAAGGATTTAATGGGAGTGTATCGCCTTCTGTTATCGTCACCAATTGTTCTCTAATATCAGGCGAAATAGCTTTCGGGGTGACAAAGAGAGACAAAACAACCGTGCTATCGCAGCCTGAAGATAGTTTTATTTTATCAGCATAAACGCCGCTTTTTGTAAGTTTTTTATTGAATAAGGTATAAGTATCGCCCTCACAAATTTTGGCTGTTACATATTTAGTAGTAGTATCCTTAACCGTTAAATTGAGCGTAATCATGCTATCGCAGCCCGCTTTTGTCTTCAATGCTAAGGGATATGTTCCAGATTGCGTCAATTGCTGTACACCATAGGTATAGCTATCCCCTTTGCAAATCGTTGTATCAATTTTTCTTGAAATCGGAAATGCCAATGTAACTTTTACAAACAAGACACTATCACAACCGTAGGCGTTTTTCGTTAAAAAAGTATCTTTTGCGCTGTTGTTGTATGATTTGTTGGCAATTTTAATAGTATTGCCATTACAAACTGCCGTATCAAGATACTTCACTGTGAGACACTTACAAAGCAAATTGGATTGAATGGGTTTTAACCCACTTTCAATTGTATTGTCTCTATATGAAGAAATTGGGTGCGTAAAATAATTAGAATTCATGGGTTGCGCAATAATAGTATGGTTTTCAATTGAAATATTGGCATTTGCATAGGTACAATTATTGGGATAACCATTTTTATCAATAAGGGTTATATAAAAATCAAGACCAGGCAGGGTAGGGTTTTGAAAACGATACCCATTACCCACTGCCATGAAATTACCTGTGGGCGTTTCTGCCAACAAACTAATAGACAATCCTTGAGCATTAATATTTCTCGACCATAGCAGATTGCCCGATATATCTACTTTCATTAATATCGTTTTATCGGCAGTATAACCCATCAAAATTATACTATTGTCACTTGTTTTTAAAATCTCTTTGGGCGTATAGTTAATGAGACCTGTTGCGCATACTTTCCCCCATTCTACATTCCCCAATTTATCTAATTTTACTAATAAATGCTTGTCAGGAACTGCTATGCCGACCACTAATAAGCCGCCATCTGCCGTGTTAAATGATTTTTTGAAATTAATATCAAAATTATTACTGATATATACCTTTGTCGGTTTGGTTATTAATGCCCCCGCTTCTTCCATGACACGGACGAGCGCACCTCTGTACAATCTACTGATATTGCTACTATTGGTGCTCCCGACAACAACCAAATCTTTATTCGGGGCAATCATTAAATCATTAATTTCAAAATCATTATCAATATAAAAATTACTGGGTTTGATTGTCTGATTGCCTTGAGGATTGATTTTATTGATAACTGTTCGGGAAATTGCGCCCCATCCAAACGCTCCAACGGTATAAATAGCACCATCTTCGCCGACCTCCATATCTATGGCAGGGATACCTTGATTTTTCGTCCCTTCTCTAATGGTTTTTGCCCATTGCACTGTTCCTGACGCATCGGTTTTGCACCAAGTCAAGGCATTTGCCGTAAAACTACCATTGGCGGCTCTATCCGTGAGATAATTATTTACGCCAATAAAGCCACCATCTTTAGTGGGCTTCACTTGCTGAAAACTGCCCGCGCTATCGGAAGTAATCGTGCGTGTCCACTCTGGGTCGCCTTGTTCTGTGAGTTTTACGATAAACCCGACCCCTTCACGCGCATTAGTCGTGCGTTCTATGCCGCCGACTATAAAACCACCGTTGGGAGCTGCCTCAATACTGAGGGGTATCATTTCTTTAACGCTGATTAACGTTTTTTTGAAAGTAGGGTCGGGTTGGGCATTTAGCTCTAACACCATGAAAAAGATACCCATACAGTATATTATCGAATGACTATTAAATAACACATTTGGTCTAAGCTGTAAAGGCTTAAACCCATGTGATAGTTTTCCAAATGTGGCATTATTAGGCATTATAGATAAACATTAAGGTAGTATGAATAGGGTGTATAACAAATTTGCCAACCAATGGGTTAAAACCCATTGGGGATACAACTCCAACGGGTTTTAACCCATCGATTGGCAAATTTGTTATACACCCTATAAATAGGTTATTGGCAAATATACCATAGAAAAAATGGACGGCGTAAATATTGCGCATTAAAATTGGTTTACGCCATTTTTATGCTAATTTTGCTATGGCGTTGTGGAGGATTTTGTACAAGGGAACAGCGTTCCGTTGCACTTTCCTAAAAATTGTCCAAGAACCCAATATATATCTAAGCATACTTTTTTTTACTACACCATTTCAATTAACCAAATCATGGCTATTCTTCTAAAAATCCGTTTTATTGTAGCTTTATTACTCATTTCTGTATTTATGTCTTGTAAAGAGGCAAATACCAGCACCCCCTCAGTATTGGCGACCTATTTTCAAGATAATGCAACAGGTTTGAAAACGGGCGGCGTGAAAGTCATTCCGATACAAACGCCCAAAGGTACATTTAAGGTTTGGACAAAGAGCTTTGGCAATAATCCGAAAATGAAATTGCTCCTACTCAATGGCGGACCGGGCGCAACACACGAGTATTTTGAATGTTTTGAGAGCTTTTTACCCGCCGAAGGTATCGAAATTATCTATTATGACCAATTGGGTTGTGGCAATTCGGACAATCCGAATGATACTGCCATGTGGGATTTACCGCGTTACGTTGAGGAAGTTGAGCAAGTGCGCCAAGCCTTGAATTTGACAAAAGATAATTTTTACCTTTTAGGTCACTCGTGGGGTGGCATATTGGCAATGCAATATTCTTTGAAATATCAACAGCATTTGAAAGGCTTGATTATCTCAAATATGATGTCAAGTTGCCCAGAATATGGCAAGTATGCCGATGAAGTATTGGCAAAACAAATGGATGCCAAAGTGCTGGCAGAAATACGGCAAATAGAAGCGAAAAAAGACTTTGCGAACCCGCGCTATATGGAACTGTTGTATCCAAATTTTTATGAAAAACACATATTGCGGATGCCCTTAGCGGATTGGCCCGAGCCAGTAAACCGTTCATTGGGCAAAACCAACCAATCACTTTACGTTACCATGCAAGGTCCAAGCGAATTTGGTATTGCTGGGAAATTAGAAAAATGGGACGTAAAAGCGCAACTAAAAACCATCACCGTACCCACATTGGTGATAGGCGCAAACCATGATACTATGGACCCTGCACATATGCAATGGATGGCAAACGAAGTGCAAAATGGCAGTTTTCTTCTCTGCCCCAACGGTGGGCATTTGTGTATGTACGACGACCAAGCGCGGTATATTCCGAATTTAGCGAAGTTTATTCTCGGCGTGAATGAGGGAAAAAATAGGATGACGTTTTGATATAGCATGAAACGATAACAAAGTCCACCATTTAGGAGAATTATTTTTTTGACTAAAGGATTATATTTTTCAAGTAATATTGGTCTGTATTGCTTTGAAAATAGAATTTTTTATTCGTAAAAAAAATCGTAACTATTTAGGGCTGCCACTAATTACACTAATTTTCACTAATTATTTTTATAACTATACCTTATAATTAGTGTAATTAGTGGCAGCTCTAAATAGTTACAAAAAATCTTATAAATGGTGGACTTTATGATTGTTTCATTCCCTAAGAAACGAAGTGAAAAATAAAGTCCGAATATCAAATATTTATCGTATCTTTGCGGCGAAATTTTTCAGCGTGTAAGATTTAGTAAACTTATTATGGTTGTCGTGTACGCCAAAGCACTAAAAACGGTACACGCATTTACTTTAAAATACACGCATGACATTTGATGCACTCGGGCTGGTTAAGCCCCTACTTGATGCACTCTCAAAAGAGGGTTACTCAACACCTACGCCTATTCAGGCTCAAGCCATTCCACAAATTTTAGCTGGTAAAGACGTTCTTGGTTGCGCCCAAACGGGTACAGGCAAAACGGCAGCTTTTGCTTTGCCAATGCTACAACTATTGGCAGCTAACGCGCCACAAGTATCTCAAAAACGCACTATTCGCGCTTTGATTTTGACCCCTACCCGTGAGTTGGCAGGGCAAATTAGGGAGAGTTTTGACGCTTATGGTCGTTTTTTGAACCTTAACAACCTCGTTATATTCGGTGGTGTGGGACAACAACCTCAAACTGATGCCTTGCGCAGAGGCACGGATATACTTGTAGCCACACCAGGACGCTTGCTCGATTTGATGCAACAAGGTTTTATCAGCCTTTCTTCCGTCGAACTGTTTGTACTCGATGAGGCAGACCGTATGCTGGATATGGGTTTTGTACATGACGTAAGAAAGGTCATTGCCAAATTGCCCCAAAACCGTCAATCCCTGTTTTTTTCGGCGACAATGGCTCCCGAAATTCTCAGTTTAGCTTCGGCAATCCTCCGCAACCCTGTTCAAGTAGCGGTTACGCCTGTGTCATCAACGGCTGAAACGGTGAAACAAGAGAACTATTTTGTGGAGCAAAATGATAAGCGCCGACTACTCATCAATATATTAGATGACCCAAAACACGCTTCGGTTTTGGTGTTTACGCGAACCAAGCATGGGGCAAATCGCCTTGTGAAAGACCTCGAAAAAGCGAATATATATGCGGATGCCATACATGGTAATAAATCGCAACAGGCACGTCAGAGAGCTTTGGGGCAATTCAAAGCGGGAACTTTGCGGGTTTTAGTAGCTACCGATATAGCAGCGCGTGGTATAGACGTGGATGGTTTATCGCTTGTGGTGAATTACGAACTACCGAATATACCCGAAACCTATGTGCATCGCATTGGGCGTACAGGTCGTGCGGGGGCTTCGGGCGAAGCGATTTCTTTTTGCGCACCAGATGAACGCGATTACCTACGCGATATTCAAAAATTGATTGCGCAACAAATACCAACGGTGAGTGACCATCTTTTCCAATCGGTGGATTGTGCGCCTATTCCTTTTCCATCCAATCGTAGTATGCAATCGGTAAATAGACCACAAGTTGCCGAAAGAACGCCGCAACGCCCTTTTGATAATCAAAGGAAACCTGCTGCTCAACAACCTGCAAGCAATAAGGAAACTGCGAATGATAGAAATCATTGGCGACCGTGGAAATACAATAGTGATAAGGCGAATGCGAAATAATTTTTTTTGAAGAAAAAATACTGAGGGGTAATGGAGGCTCGACTAAGCGTTGTGTCCACATTACCCCTTTATTATTTGGCGTTTTAACTTTTTTTAAAAGCATTAAAC
>JAYVKQ010000516.1:0-15223 GCA_043768285.1 Saprospiraceae bacterium
AAACAAACCCGCCAAAGCCACACCACTCACTAATTTTTTCAAGCCATTATTGTCTTGCAAAACAATACCAGCTGGCACAACTATTTTCTCTTTACTCACAAAGCTACCCGCGCCTTTTTTACTTTCTACTTGGCTTTTTTCGCCATGACCCGAAAAGTGAATAATATTCGGGCGGTGTTTCAAAACAACGCGCTGTAAATCAGAAGCTGTTATAGCCCACTCAACGTCCAAATCAAAATCATCACGACCTTCTTTTAGGCTTTGATAGACTTGCCTAAACTCTTGGTCTAATTGCAGTTTGCCCGTATCGCTCGGATTGGAGGCTAAAAAAAGTATTTTTTTCTTTACCAAACTCCCGTCACCAGTGCCTAATACTGAGGGGGTGCCTGTTAGGACACTTTTACCAGTGCCCGTTCCTTGCGTAGATGGTGTTGTAGTAGGCTGTTTAGCACCACCTTCATTGACCGCACCTAAAAGCTCTAATAAAGAGTTGGTGATTTGCGCCCGATTGCGGCTGGCTTCACCGAAGTCAATCATGCCCAGATTTTCGTTTCTTTTCAAGGCAGAATAACGTGATTTGAGCAAAACGAGGTTGTTTGCCATTTCTTTATCGTTGGCATTTGCCCAGTCGAGGAACATATCAATGGCTTGGTCAAGTTTGGCGTTTGATATGAGGTCTTGGATTTCTTTTTTCATACGTATAGGTTAATTTTTTCGATTGTTTACTTACTTATACTCCAAATTTGCCAACGCTTCCCACACCAATTCTGCCTCAAAACCCCTCTGCATGGCATAAGTTGCTAATTTCTGTTTTTTCTGGAAATTATTTGCATAATCTTTCGATTTTGTTTTAATAACATTTTCTAAGGTCTCAAAATAGCCGCCTTCGTTGTCAATTTCTAACATAGCTTTCTTGATGCTGTATTCAGGAATATACCGCGCTTTCAACTCTTGGCGTATCCGAATTTTGCCCCATTGCTTGATGCGAAATTTGCCCCGCGCATAGGCACACGCAAATCGCTCCTCATTCAAAAAATTATCTACTATCAGTTTAGCGATTATCTCGTCTGCATAATCACCATACATACCCAAATCCCGCAACTTTGCCGTCACCTCTTGGTGGCAACGCTCTTGGTAGGCGCAATAGGCTTGCAGTTTTTGCAAAGCGGCTTCTTTTGAAATATATTTTTTTTGTTGTTCCATAGTTAAAAATCTTTCAATATTTCTACAATCTCATCCCCTATTTTGTGCACATACCCATAAATGCCCACCTTTTTCGCCCCTTCAATATTAGTAGGCATATCATCAATAAAAAGCGTTTCGGCAGGGTTTAGACCCGCATCTTGCAAGACATATTCGTAGCAATTCACGTTTGGTTTGCGCAATTGGATGAGGTGCGAATAATACGTTTTATGAAAATATCGCTGGTCAAAATCGGCAATTGTAATCCCATGCACCGTGCGCAAATAGCCATCAACCCAGTCCAAATGTGTGGCGTTGGTATTACTCAATAGATACACATTATAGCGTTCTTTCAAGCGGCTCAACATTGCCAAACGCGGAGCAGGTAGCTGCAACAACATGGCATTCCAAGCCTCTTTTAAGTGCCGAATACTGAGGGGGGCATCCACTGTGTCCCTTAACGTTTTGAAAAACATTTCCTCTGATATTGTACCCACTTCAAATTGGATAAATAGGTCATTATTCGGGTCGAGTTTTTTTAACGTTTGTTGGTAATCATCGCCGAGCCAATGGCTAAATTGCTGCCAAGTGCGGTCAATATCCAAGTCAATAATCACGTTCCCTAAATCGAATATTAGGTTTTTAATGGGCGCGTCGCCAATAATTCTTTTCATAATCAGCAAATATAAAAATAAGGGACAAAGTAAAAAATAATCTACCCAACTTATCACTTCTATTTCCTTTACTCAGCGTTAAATTCTTCTTAAATAATCTATTATTTCTCAAAGAATTTGTCTCGATTAAAGTAAATATAAAGGACAATTTGGGTAGATTAATTTTTACTTTGTCCCTAAAATAAATAATTTTGTCGAACATTCAACATTATATATGTCTTTAGTAAAAAAATTAGCAGGTCAAACTGCCATATACGGGTTGAGCAGCATTGTCGGACGCTTGCTCAACTACCTTTTAACACCCCTCTACACAGGCGTATTGACCAAAGAACAATATGGCGTTTCGGGCGAGTTGTTCGCTTACACATCATTCGGGGCAGTCCTGTTTATGTACGGCATGGAAACCGCTTTTTTCCGATTTATCCAAAAAACGGAACCAAAAGAAAAGGTTTTTTCTACGGCAATGGTTTCTTTAATAATAACTTCCTTGCTTTTAGCGGGTTTGATTGTACTTTTTGCAACACCCTTAGCCAATATAACCCGCAACGAAGGACGCGAAGCCTATATATATTGCATAGCTTTCATATTAGCAGCTGATGCCATTTCGACATTGGCTTTTGCTTGGTTGCGCCACCACAATGAAGCCCTGCGTTTTGCCAAAATTCGCTTGATTGGCATTGGCGTGACGATTGGGTTTAACTTGCTTTTTTATCTAATTTTCCCTTATCTTATTTCAAAAGGATTTTTCGCACCTCTCAATACTGAGGGGGAAGGTACTTCTGCCTATTGGATGTTTTTAGCAAATGTGATTGGAAGCCTTATTGTACTGCCTTTTTTCATAAAAGAATTTCAATTAGTGCGATTTGGATTTGATAAAATATTATGGAAAGAGATGTTGATATATGCTTTTCCGTTGATTTTCATGGGTTTTGCGGGTATGATAAACGAGACTTTAGATAGGATTTTATTAAAACAATTGATACCTGATAAGCATTTTGCAGAAGGAGAATTGGGTATATACAACGCTAATTATAAACTTTCCATCATCATCACCCTATTTATTCAAGCCTTTCGCATGGGGGCAGAGCCTTTCTTTTTTGCCAAAGCCAAAGATACTGATGCACGGCAAACCTATGCCAAAGTGATGCAATATTTCAGCATTGTCTGCGCTGTAATATTCGTAGGTGTGATGCTATACCTTGACATATTCAAGCATTTTATCCGCAGACCCGAGTATTGGGAAGGTTTAAAAATTGTCCCCATTTTACTATTTGCCAATATCTTTTTGGGTATGTACTACAATCTTTCTATTTGGTATAAATTGACAGACAAAACCAAATTGGGCGCGTGGGTAGGTATGATTGGTGCAGCTATTACCTTGATAATCAATTTTTTATTCATACCAAGTTATAGTTATATGGCATCGGCTTGGGCAACGTTTACGTGTTATTTGTCTATGCTCGTTATAAGTTATGTGTTGGGTCAAAAATACTATCCTGTCCCCTATCCCATCAAGCGGATATTCGCATATCTACTTTTATCATTTTCAACCTATTTGGTGAGCGATATGCTGAAAGAGACGTTTAATTTTTCTCAACCTGTGTTTTTATTGGTCAATACAGTTTTGTTTGGGGTATTTCTTTTTGTTTTGTATAAAATGGAGTGGAAGGGGTTGAAAACGGATATATTAGATAAATAAATTATATTTCAAAAATAAATGTTAGTCAAGCAAGTAAAAACCTTGATAATTAACTTAGCAAGTTGTATTTTTGTACTGTAATACGCAGAATACATAATTCCGCTGGGTTTGCTATAAAAGTTGAGAACAACTTTTATATAAAACAAAAAAGCCTTAATCGTTGGTAGCGATTAAGGACTTTTTTTTAAGAAGTAACCTATTGCGGAGGTTACAGGCGAAACCGAACAGCCTCGCAAATTCGTATTTTCTAACCTTTAATCCTGTTTCATGCGTATTACACTCAAAAATGGACAGCGACAATTACTACATTTAGGCTGTAAAAAAGTAGAAATAACCATTACTTCTTACAGAGTTCGTAGTAAACGTACATCTCGTCTTAAAATTAAGGCGAAAGGTAAGCGTCCGAAAAGTTAATCAAGCGAGGCTCTGATTAGCTTAAAAAAGGAAAGGGTGAAGGGCTACCAATAACCGTTGCCCTTTCTGGTACTTACAAAAAATCACTATTCATGTTCGCACTCTTTCTAATCTCCTTTTTCATCCTATTAGTGCTTTCGGTTGTCGCCTTAATCTTAACATCTATATATAATGCTGTTGTATCCTATATTTTCAAAAAAGAAGACTGGATTATTCAGTCAGTGTGGGTTTATGTAGGAGTGGTTGTATTATTGGGCGTATTGCTCTATAGAGCTATGTACTCTGGCGATGTATTGATAAACTAAAAATGACGAAAATACTGAGGGGTGTTTGCAATAGCCAGAAATTACATTAACTTTGATAATACAATAAAGAGACAAGTTGGATATAATTGATAATCAATTATTTATAAAAAACATATTTGTTGGATTATAAAAAAATAAAGATATTTGCGATGGCAGAAGTGAAAAAAAAGAAAATCGTTTTCTTCAATATGTTTGATGATAAAAGTGATTTGGCTTATTGGCAAGAAAAGACTTATGAAGAACGGTTGGCTGCATTAGAAGTATTAAGAAATATGTATTTTACACAAAATGGCGTTAGACAAAGACTTCAAAGAGTTCTTACAATTGTTAAACCAGCACAAGGTTGAGTATCTTGTAATAGGTGGTTATGCTGTTGTTTTCTATGGATATGTCCGCTTCACGGGGGATGTTGATGTTTGGATAAATACGGATAATGAGAATGCTCAAAAACTCATACAAGCCATTGACAACTTCGGGTTTGAAGTTGATGAATTGAAAGATAAAGATTTTGAAAAAGATATTATCATGTTCAAAATGGGGGTAGAACTACTGAGAATTGAAATCACAAATCGTATTTCAGGTGTTAGATTTAAAGAGTGTTATGCTCGTCGCGTAGAAACAGTTATTGAAGATATTAGTATTCCTTTCATAAGCCTCGAAGATTTGAAAATAAATAAAAAAAGAAGTGGTCGTTTAAAAGACTTGAATGATTTGGAACATTTGCCCTAATCACAGTTTAATAACCCGAACCTTCTCATTATTCATACCCAAAACAAATGCTTTCGCCCCTTTGCCAATCGTAATCGGTAGCATACGCCGCACTTCCCCTTTTATAGCGACCCCCTCAGTATTTTTTATGTCAAATTGCCCATTGCCCTTGTTAATCAATACTTTACCAAAGTCAGCATCATATCGTCCGAGCTGGATATTGTTGCCATAATAGTTACCATAGAGTAAAATATCGGGCAAATTGTCGTTATTGGCATTCACCATTTGCGCTGTTTTATAGGGCGATAATTGCGCCATATCGGGCATAGATTGCGTGACAAAAGTGCCATTACCTTGATTAATTAAAATGGCATTATCAAAATAATTGGCTTCATATACCTTAGCCGATTTGAGTTTTTCTTTTGTAAATATCTCCTCCAAAGTCATGCGTGCGAACTTTTGAGCAAACAGAATTCTCTTTTTCAATGGTGGTATTTGTCGTTGTAAATCACCGATAGTCGCAAAACAATGTTCCTTGCCTTGAATATAGTACGTTACTACTTGTTCTTTTTTCCCATTGCCATCAAAATCGTTGTAGTACATTTTGACGGGTTGTTCTGCACTGGCTTTTAGCCTTGAATTTTGTCCCAAATTACCCGCTACAATATCCAAATCGCCATCATTATCTACGTCAAAAGGGGCAGCAAAATTCCAAAACCCTTTTTTATCGGTCAATATCGTTTTTGTAAAACTGTTTTTATCACGCATAAAACCATATATACCATCCCACTCTACGGCAACTATCAAATCCATATCACCATCTTTATCCAAATCTGACCAAGTGGCATTTTTAACCAAGCCAATTGTGCTTAAATCCTTTGCATACTGAGGGGTCACGTCCGTAAAATGTCCTTTACCATCGTTTTGCAAAAGGTATGATTTAGGCGTTTCACCATAATTGCGCACAACTGAACGCGCACCCATAAACAAATCCACGAAGCCATCACCATTAATATCTGTTGGTTGCAAGGTGCTGACCGTACTATAAATGCCTTTAAATGCATCAGGCAAACGGGTAAAATTCGCCTTTCCATCGTTCAAATATACCCGTGATTGCTGTTTTTCATCGTTGTTATAAAACTCATTGCCACCTGTGCCAACCACAATATCATTATCTTTATCATTATCCACATCAATAATCAAGGCTTCCACATCTTCATAAATGCTATCCAAATCAAATGTAGAACTCGCTATTTTCTTAAAAGTACCATCCCTGTTTTGTAAAAAAAGACCCGCTTTTTCCCATTTGGCATTGCCTACGAAAACATCATCCGTACCATCACCGTTCAAATCACCAACGGCTAAGGCGGGACCATCAGTAGAAGTCAAATGTGGCATAAGTGGCTCTTGGTCAAGTTCAACCACATCGTTTTCGATATGTTTGAAGTCTAATTTTGTTTTTTCGGTTATATCTTCAATAGGATTTATAGGGCTTTTCGTTGTATTAAATGCTTGATAATCAAATTTTTGCAAGCCTTTTTTATAAACTATTTCCGTTTTGCCGTTCCAATTCAAGGTCGTTTTATCAATTTTTTGAAAAGTGCCGTCCGTCCATATCAAAACCAAACTATCAAGCGTTTCGGGATTGCCAACGCTCACATAAAAAGGTGTTTCCATACTCGATTGAAAACCGCGTGTAGGGTATTTTTCAAAAGAGAGTAGCGTGTCTTTTTTATAGGCTAACAGGCGGCTGCCAATCGCCGTTTTATTTTTATCGCCCCCCCTCAGTATTAGCGAGAGCATTTTGCTATTTTCACTTTTAGTTAAAATATTTTCATAAATAAATGCTTTGTCATTGATATTGGTAGCGACGATATCCACGTCGCCATCATTATCAAAATCGGCGTAGGCAGCCCCGTTTGAATATGAGTTTTTATTATTTATGATAAAATGCTCTTGGTCTTTGAATTTCAGATTTTGGGTATTTTTAAACAATTTATTCGGTATTTTTATCTCTGGAATATTACGAATAAAGTCTAAATCTTTATCAACAAGTGTGTTTTCCTTTATTTTTTGTTGAAAATTATCATCAGAAGCAAATTTGATAAAGTCTATATCATTCATCCGTTTTGGGATACCATTGCTGATGAAAATATCCTTTTTACCATCGTTATCGTAGTCAAAAAACAAGGTTGCCCACGACCAATCCGTAGCGTGAACGCCCGAATATACTGCTGTTTCGCTCATCGTGCCATTGCCATTATTGATTTGGAGGGTATTACGGGCGTATTGATAATTGTAGCCAAAATTGCGTTTGAATTGGTAAATGCCAAACGCATCCTCGCCTTCCGAAGCCTTCAATACAATGGGGTCAAACGGCTGCATATCGAGGCTCATAATATCATTCCACCCATCGTTATTGAGGTCGCCAATGTCCACACCCATGCTAAAATTGCTGGTATGCATGATATAATCTGTGATTTGTTCCTTAAAAGTGCCGTTTTTTTGATTGATGTAGAGGTAGTCATTTTCGTGAAAATCGTTGCCTATGTACATATCGGGATAGCCATCATTGTTCACATCGCCCACTGCCAAGCCCAAACCATAACCCAATTCATTGCTGAATACGCCTATCGTTTTGGTAATATCTACATATTTTCCGTTGTCATTTCTAAAAAATCTATCCCCCGAAAGTGGGTGAAATTTACCCATAAAAAGACTTCTTGCCCCAAATGTCGCATTGTTATGCAGCGAATGATTGAGCTGAAACATATCTAAATCGCCATCGAGGTCATAATCAAAAAAGGTAGCTTGTGTACCAAATCCTACGAGATTTATACCATATTCTTTTGATTTTTCTTCAAATTGAGGCACCCCAGCCCCCTGACCCCCGAGGGGGGAAATGCCCTTATTGATATACAATTTATTATGACTTTGAAACTGCATATAATTCCCCAAAACGCTGACATAAATATCCAATAAACCGTCTTGATTAATATCCACCACAGCCACACCATTTGCCCAATCTTTTGTATCTGTAATACCCGCCTTTTCGGTAATGTCTTCAAATTTTAGATTGCCTTTGTTCATATACAGTTTATTGGCAACCCGATTGCCTGAAAAAAATATATCCTCCAACCCATCGCCATTGAAATCACCTACGCCGACCCCACTACCGTTGTAGTAGTACATATATTTGAAGATATTAAAATCCAGAGTAACATCAAGATTGTTGGCGAATTGAATACCTGTTTGCTCGCTTTCAAGGAGTTTGAAAACGGGATTACCTTGCTCTTTAGGTTCAGTTTTTTGACAACCAATGAGTAGCGATAGGATAAAAATTGTAAGGATATATTTAGGATACATATGTTTTTCTGTTCTTTAAAAGCTTATTTTTATGTAATTTAGGAATTGAAACCCATAATTACATAAAAATTATAATTCCAAAATCACCGCTTCATACGGTTTTAAGTCACCAGATACTGAGGGGGTAGCATAGTTACCAATCAAAACCTTTGCTTTACTCAAATCTAACCTCGTATTTGCCGTAGCATTGACAGATTTAAAATTCAATAAAGTCAGCAATTTTCGTCCATTTAGCTCCCTTGTGTAGGCAAATACTGAGGGGTTGTCGGCATCCACCAATTTCCAATCGCCATAGATTAAAGTTTGGTCGGATTTACGCAATTGGGTCATTTTTCTAAAATAATTAAGGATAGAATTGGGGTCTTTCTCTTGCGCCTCGGTATTGACAGTAACATAATTAGGATTTACCTTCAACCACGGTTTGCCAATAGAAAAACCACCATTAAATGTACTATCCCATTGCATCGGCGTGCGCCCATTGTCCCTTGACGATATTTTCATACCTTCAAGAAAACGCTTCAAATCACCGCCTTTTGCCTTCACTTGCGCATAATTGGTCAAAAGTTCGATGTCGTTGTATTCCTCAACTTTATCAAATTTGATATTGTTCATCCCTATTTCATCGCCATAATAATAATACGGTGTGCCGCGCATACTCATAATCATAGTCGTCAGCATTTTTGAAGACACTTCCCTAAACTCTGGGCTATCGTTGCCCCAACGGGTCAGCATACGGGGTTGGTCGTGGTTGGCGAGGTACATCGTACCCCAACCTTTGGTGGCAAAAGCATCTGTCCATTTTTCATATATTTTTTTCCACGCCACAAAATCATAGCCTTTGGGGTCGGGCATTTTGTATTCTTTTGGCAAATAACCATAATCAATCGCTTCAAAATAATATGCCATATCCAATTCCTTACGGGCGGGGTCCACAAATTTCATCACACGCTCTACATCGCCCATCGCTTCGGCTACCGTTGTCATATTGTGTTTGCTGAATACTTCGCGGTTCATCTCCTGCATATAGTCGTGCAAATGGGCACCACTGGCGTAATATAAGCCCCAATTGCCGTCATATTCCTTCGGCAAAGACGGCAAAGTTGTATCTTTTGAGCAAAAAGCAATGGCATCTAAACGAAAACCGTCCACACCTTTGTCGAGCCAAAAATTCATCATTTTATAAATCTCTTGGCGCAATTGCGGGTTTTCCCAATTCATATCGGGTTGATAATCCGAAAAATAGTGCAGATAGTACGAATTAGTCGCTTTATTATACTCCCAAGCATCGCCTTTTTCATCAAAAATACTCCAACGATATGGCGGTTTGCCCTTTTCGGCGGGCCACCAGTGAAAATAATTGTAGTAAGGGCTGTTGCGAGAACTGCGTGCCGCCTTAAACCAAGCGTGTTCATCGCTGCAATGATTGACCACCATATCCATAAAAACCTTGATATTCCTATCATGCATACCTTTCAATAGTACATCAAAATCAGCCATTGTCCCAAATTCTTTCATGATATTTTGGTAATCAGAAATATCATAACCATTATCCCGATTGGGCGAAGCATAAACAGGGCTTAACCAAACCATATCAATACCCAAGTTTTTGACATAATCCAATTTGGAAATTATACCCTTCAAATCACCCACGCCATCGCCATCGCTGTCTTTAAAACTGCGTGGATAAATTTGATACACAATGGCTTCTTTCCACCATTTGGCATCCTGAATGCCCGTGGATA
Organism: Saprospiraceae bacterium; assembly: GCA_043768285.1. GTDB lineage: Bacteria > Bacteroidota > Bacteroidia > Chitinophagales > Saprospiraceae > JAAFJT01. The sequence goes on from JAYVKQ010000516.1 coordinate 10,091, forward strand.
GGGAGAGGGTGCTGGTTTGTTGCGCTGTTTTATTGTCGCTTTGCTTGCAGGCAGCCATTAATAAAACAATAGCAATAAGGCTTGTTGATAGTTGTTTGATGTTTTTCATTCTTGTTGTTAATTAATTGATAATCAATAATTTGCAGCCATTAAATCTGTGACTATAACCATTACTTCAAAATCTTTTTCTACCATAATGATAATGCGTTTATTACCATGCACTTTTGCATAGACTTTTTTCCCATCGGGCAAAGTAGTTAGGAAAAAACCAGTACCAAACCATTTTTCCATCAACTTTTTTACCTCTTTTAATAGCTCCTCCGTTTTCATTTTCGGATTCCACGGGTCAAGAACAGTGTAGGTAAATTGAATGGGCAATTCTGAAACTTTATCATCCTTGAAGGTCGGATAAAAATTCATTTGTAATGGAAAATTAAACCCTTCTTTACCCAATTGGTGCTCCACCGTTTTGCCACTGCCTTCTATAAATAGCTTTTCTTTATTCTTTTGCCAGCAATAGTCAAAAAAGGCTTGCTTGGGCATACCCAGATGAATGCCCATAAAAATGCTGTCATGTCGAATGTTTTTGGCTAATTCTTGTTTTTCGACATCTGCCAATTTTTTTTCCGAGTTGTTTCGGCAAGCGACAATTAATAATAAAATGAGTACAGATATAAATGTGTTTGTCTTCATAAAACATTAAAAAATAAATACTTATAAAATAAAAAAAATTACTTAGTTCTACTTTGGCACTCTAATGATTTAAAAAAATTCAAGAAGGTTTTTAAATCATTAGAGTGCCAAAGTAGAATTAGGGGGTTATCAAAATATAATACCAACATTCCAAGCTATCAATTGATACCCATTTTGCAGCGAATATTTAACAGGTGATAAACAAACCCCTGCAGTCAGATAAAATTCGCGTACAGGAATGACTACACCCGTTTCAAGGATAGTCGGTACAAGCGTTGAATACGGTTTATTGTTTAAAAACTGTTCACTAATGGCTAATGAAAATCCAAAATAAGGTCTAACGGGACCTGATAAAGTGGCATAACGCAAACCAAATGAACCCGACAAAATGGTCATAGACCGACGCTCATTGCCATAGACAAAATAATTGACCCCTATTTTGGCTGATGCTTTGCGATTCAAGCCTGAAAGCGGCATGAGCACATAGGCGTTAGCAGCAAAATTATAAGTTGTTGATTCATATTTGAAATTTACATCGCGTTTCCAAGCCACTTTGCCTACACTACCGCCAAAAGAAATATGGCGGGGTATTTTACTTTTTACAATCCCACTATTCGGTACGCCCATCATGCGATTGTAACTTGCTACCGTAGCCATTATCTTTTTTTCAGAATAATCAAAAGACTTTAATTTTTTCAAAAATTCGGCATCATTACACACCAAAGCAAGCGTATCTAAATAGGTTTTGAACTCAAAATTATCATAGTTTAATGTAGCATTTTTTCTCAGAAGCATAGCAGTCACATCTGTTTTGCTATTGCCTTGCAATTGCGACAAATAATATTGGCGGGGCAATTCTCTTATCACATTGTCTTTTTCAACAAATAAATAAATTGAATTGTCCATATAATGCACTTTATATAGGTTCACCACGCCCGATATTATTTTTTGTAGAAACAAGGTATCTGTCGTTTGTCCTTTTGCAGTATCTATTGTCAATAACGATGGTGCTTCGCCTGTAACGCCCAAATACGAGGAGCCATATTTATAATGAAACACCCGCACTATTTTGGTTTCAAATAGGCTTTCACCTAATGTAAAACCCATCACTTGTGAAGGCTTATAGTGTATTGGTGCGCTTTTCGGTGTTTTTTTAAAGGCAATATTTTTAGAATCGTATAGATTTGATAGGTAGCCTTGCTCGATTTCTCCATCTTTAGTGATGATAGATGACTTAAAAAATTGTTCCTGCCCCCAACAAGTAGCGCAAAAAGCAATAAATAATCCTACGAGCAATACTTTTTTCATACGACTAAAATTATGCTGTTATTTAATTAATGTCACATCGCCACCCTCAAGTCGCCTCACAATTTTATCGCCTACTTTTCCTTTCACCTTCAAATACCACACATAAACCCCACTCTCCGCAGTTTGGTTTTTAAAATAACCATCCCAAGCTACGCCCTGTTCTTTTGTAGAAAAAACTTCAATGCCCCATCTGTTATACAAGCCAAATTCGTATTCAATTATAGGGAATTCGGCATGGACAAAAGGTGCAAACGTATCATTGATATTGTCCGCATTGGGCGAAAATACAGTAGGCACGTATATATTTATGATACAATTGGCAAAATTAACATCAAATGATTGTGCATACTTGCCACATGAATTGGTGATTTGCGCAGCGTAATAACCTTGCTTTGTTACCCGAAGGGTATCTTTTGTACTACTATCTGACCAGCGTATCGTATCGTCGCTTCTGCCTGTACCCACTTTCAAAAGAACGTTTTTATAACTACATACAACAGTATCAATGTGTTCCGACGTTTTGGATTTTGGCAAAACCCGTACTTTAAAACGCTGTTCTACCGTACATCTGCTTTTATCAATAGTGTAATCAATTTTGACGGTATAAATGCCCTCTTTGGTGATGCGATACTGAGGGGTGGTGCTACCGTCTTGCCATTTATACGTAGCTGTCAAATTATTTTTTGCATTCACTTCAAGCGTTTCTCCTGCACAAATTGCGGTATCTGTCGGAATATTGGCATATAAATCAAGCAATTCTACGTCATCAACAATATATGAAGAAAGGGTTGTTGTGTTAAAAAAGCCAGGATTATTAGGATCAATCACTACGGGGTCATTAGACAGTTTTTTTACTTCTGTCTTGTTTTTTAGTTTAAAATTACCAATAATCGCATATTTTTCATCTCCTTTTGCCGTAAAGCAAGCCGTTAATTCAGTCCAATTAGTATCTACTATTTTTTCACTCTGAAAAGCTGGTTCTAAATCCAGCGGTCCTTTATCTTCAGGTTCTTTGGGTACTGTTTTTGAAAAAGCGATCCCTTGCCCATTAGCCATAGCAAAACCGATTTTTGTATTGTAAATACACTTGGCATACATTCTAAAAAAATAAACTCTATCCTTTACAAGTGGTTTTTTGAGTTTAGCCACTAAGTACTTTCTAAAATCAATTTTTGGCACGCGGGGGTCTTCATACCAATTCAAAAAATACTGAACAGCATTACCAGTACGCGCTTCAATAGCTTGTAGAAAAGCTGCCCACCCTTCTTGGCAAAGCGTCAAAGGTTGGCTACTTGTATCTATCAAATTACTCCAATCTTTGGCTACAGAAATACTGTCATTACTAATATCCACATGACACCGCCTAAACTCCTCAAACCCTGCGTTTGGGAATAGGTTTTCCTGTGCATAAATCGCTTTAGGCATACAATATAAGAAGCATAAATAAAGTATCTTTTTCATGGCTTCTACAAATTTGCTCCGTTTTTAGACAATGTTTAAAAATTAAAAACGGTTGTCATTGCGAGCGCAGCGAAGCAATCTGTGAACATACTTGAGATATTTTAACGTTTAAACTATCGAATAAGTGCGACAGATTGCTTCGCTGCGCTCGCAATGACAGCCATTTTTTTTAAAAATTTAAACACATTTTAAAGTACTAAAACATCTTAAACAATTTTGGTTTTTCATTATTAACTGCCATCATTATATAATCTAACCCCTTGATTTTCAAAGGCTTAATATCTTTCAGCATACCACTTATTTGCAAGCCGCTTTGCTTATTTTTCAAAACATCAAACGTGCCATTGCCTTTATTTATCAACACTTCGCCGTAGCTGGCATCATTACGCCCATATTGTGGCAAATAGCCAAAGTGATTGCCACCCATAATAATATCAGGTTTCCCATCTTTGTTCAAATCTGTAACATAGGCGGTACACATGGACGATAGTTGCACTTCATACGGCAATTCTTGAATGGAAAAATTACCCTTTCCATCATTAATAGCGACTACTGATTTAAAATAAGACGCTTCTTTGACCAATGTTTTTTTAATTTTTTCCTTAGAAAATAGCTCGGTAAAAGATTTATTCGCAAAATCATGGTGCTTCAAAACTTGTTTTTTCAAGACGGGTAGTTCTTTCACCATATCACGTTTCATATTTACGGTCATATCTTTTCCGTTAATCGTATAAGTCAAAAATTTTTCGACATAGCCATTGTCGTCAAAATCATTTACCCACAATTTGAGTGGCACATCGCCCCTATCTGCAAGATAGCAGTTTTCACCAACATTACCCAATATCAAGTCTTCGTCACCATCGCTATCCAAATCTGCCGTTGTTACAGAATACCAAAAGCCTTTTTTATCTTTAAAAGCATCCTTTTTGATAAGGTCTAACTTACCCGCATTGTATTTATAAATAGTCGGGTTCATCCATTCGCCGACTACTATCAATTCTTTCTTTTTATCGCCGTCTATATCTGCCCATTTTGCATCTGTTACCAATCCTATCGTATTTAATTGTGGCGATACTGAGGGGGTGACATCCGAAAACTGCCCACGCCCACTGTTTTGATACAAATATTGCTTAGGCGAAACGCCATAGAGTTGCGGTACACTGCGGCTTCCAACAAATAAATCCATATCGCCATCGCCGTCATAATCGTTTGGCGCAACAACTGCCGTATTGAAACCATTGGAAGGCAACGAGCCAGCTTGCATAGAGTAATTGCCTTTACCATCGTTGAAAAACAAACGGTCTTGGTTTTCACGCTCGCCTTGTGGTTTAAAATTGCCGCCCGAGCCTACATATAAATCCAAATCACCATCGCCATCCGCGTCAAAAAACTGGGCTGCCGTATCTTCAAATCCTTTAAATTTGGCAATTTCGGGATTAATAATAGGCTTAAACGTGCCGTTTTCTTGAATATATATATGCTTGGCTTGGTCTTTTGCGCCACAAATATAAACATCATCTTGCCCATCTCCATTAACATCACCTACGGCTATTTTAGGTCCCTCTTGCGAGAGCATCATCGGAATATTTTTTTCTGTATAAAAATCTATCGTATTATCCTCTATGTGAGCATCAAATGAATTTGTATTCTCTAAGACAAATATAGGTTTGT
>JAYVKQ010000517.1:0-9964 GCA_043768285.1 Saprospiraceae bacterium
GTTCAGGCTGACGTTAGCCGCTATGGCTTTACCCCCCTCAGTACGAATACCGCCCATAATCATAGGAGTGGCAGGTGTAATAACAATAGTGGGACAAACACCTACATTACTTTTTAGATTTATCGTTATGGTTTTCGTTTCAGCATTTCCTGAAGAGTCTCGCGCCCACAGTTCAAGATTGACAAGTCCTGTATCTTTGCACGTAAATGTAACAGTATTAGCATTCGGAAAACCTAAACCCGTACCCACTTTGCGCACACCCAATTGGATTTTATTCAACGCCGAACAGTTATCCGAAACAGAAGATACGAACACATTGGCGTTTACAGTAGCTGTTGGTTGCAGCAAAGTGATAATGACACCGCTGCGAGGTACCAACTTTGGGCGTGTGGTATCGCGCACTGTCACCACTGCCGTACAAGTTGAGGTATTGCCAGCACGATCTTGGACGTAAAGCGTTAGATTTTTATTACCTACGTCGCTACAATAAAAACAGGGATGGTTCAATATCAAATACCATGTGCTGCAATTATCTCTTGACCCACCGTCCACCTGTCGAGGGTCTAAGCCACCTTCGCCATTGGCATCAAGATAGACCGTCGCATTTTTACAACGCGCCACAGGTTTGGTTGTATCAGGAGAAGTACATTGAGCAGTGATGAAGGTAGGGAACAAAAGAGTTGTCAATAACGACAAAAAAAGAATTTTTCTCAACGTGTTAGTCATTTTCATGGGCAGTTTGCCTTTTCGGTTCTTGAAAAAATGTTTGTTACAAGACAAATGTAAGGTTATTCCCATATCCTATTTTATATAGCATAAAGGTTTGCATTACATTAACAATTTTGACGTGATGACTACAATTGGTAACATCTGTGAGGTTCTTTTTAAGGATTTTTTCCAGTTGGCAATCGCTTTTGGATGCTATACAATATACACAAGTCACATTCTGAAACTACGTTTCAAAGGGATGTGGCAGAAATGAGACTGTTATAAACATATTGACCCTAACGGGTCATTAAGTTTGCGCCAGCTGTAGTGACCCGATAGGGTCAATATGTTTATAACAACCCCATTTTTGCCGCTTTCCCTTGAAACGTAGTTTCAGAATGTGCTTATGTGTAATGAACAGCTTTTAGAAGCATCTGACACCTACCCCCTCAGTCACGCAGGGCGTGATGGCGCGAAACACGCTCATATATTTGACGACAAAAATTGTCAAAGAGCAATAAAATTTCAACCCATGTTTCTAAAAATCCGTACATTCGCAACTGCATGACAAATACAGAAAAATATCGCATTATGGGCATTGACCCTGGTACCAATTTTTTAGGCTACGCCATTTTAGAAGTGGAAGGTAAAAAATTAACGCTTATCACAATGAGTACCTTAGCCCTATCGCACGTAGATGAGCAAGGGGAAAAATTGAAACGCATATTCGACAAAATGAGTTGGGCAATTCAGCATTTCAAACCTGCTGAAGTTGCCATTGAACAGCCTTTTTTTGGAAAAAATATACAATCCATGCTTAAATTAGGTCGTGCGCAAGGGGTGGCTTTCGGAGCAGCGATTCAAAACAATGTCCCCGTCGTTGAATATCTGCCGCGCGTAGTCAAAAAAAGTGTTGTAGGCAATGGTGCTGCATCCAAAGAACAAGTGGCAGCGATGTTGGGTCATATACTCGGAAAACCGATTGAACCCAGCTATTTTGATGCGTCCGATGCTTTAGCCTTAGCGGTATGTCATTATTATCAAACCAATTCGCTGTTAGGCAGAGGTAAAAAGCATAATACTTGGAGTAGTTTTATGCGCGAAAATCCCGATAGAGTGAAGTGAGTATGGAGTATGAAGAAAAGGTTTCAAGTCATTTTTGTATATGTTTAAAATTGTAAATTGTCCATCATTGGCGTTCAAAAGATTGTGTTTTAATAATAAAGTATTGATTTTCAATAATTTACAATACTTCTCGACGTAGGTTTAGTAAACGGAAAATTATTTTTTTTTGAAAAAAAAATAATTTTCCGTTTACTAAACCTACGTACGAAACATTTTTAGTCAATTTACCAAAATCCTTTGAACACTAATGATTGTCCATTGTAAATTATCCATTGTAAATTGTAAATTATCCATTAAAAAAAATATGGTTATAAAAATTATAAACAAATCAAAAAACCCTTTGCCTGCATACGAAACGTCAGGCTCGGCGGGTATGGATTTACGCGCCGACATTACAGAACCCATTACCTTGAAGCCACTTGAACGCTCTATGGTACCAACGGGTTTATTCATCGAATTGCCCTTGGGATTTGAAGCACAAGTGCGCCCACGCAGTGGTTTGGCGGCAAAAAGAGGCTTGACTTGCTTGAACTCACCTGGCACTATTGATTCAGATTATCGTGGCGAATTGAAAGTGATATTGGTTAATCTATCCAATGATATTCAAACCATCGAACCAGCAGAGCGCATTGCTCAAATGGTGATTGCCAAACACGAGCGCGTAACGTTTCAAATAGCCGATGAATTGAGTGATACAGTACGCGGCGCAGGTGGCTTTGGTAGCACAGGCGTTAATTAAACCTTTTAGGTTATATATTGTTTGAAACTTAGACGTATATTTGCAGCAAGATATTGCTTATGCAAGCAATTATAAAAAAAGTAATCAACAGCAATGCCGCATATGACATATTGGGAACACTGATAACACGGATTTTATTAGATTTACACGGATTTACTTATGTATAATTGGGAAAAAAATCCGTGCAAATCCGTTTTATCTGCGGCATCCGTGTTCCGAATGTGTCATATGCGGCATTGCTGATAAATCAATTTCTTTTCAGGTATATCATTAAATATCAAATTGTTAGATACTATTTCTTTTTCCTTAGGAACGAGACAGCCCTAATTCCAACAGTAAAACAAATTATTACGTATGAAAATTATCATTCCGATGGCAGGAAAAGGGTCGCGTTTAAGACCGCATACCTTGACTGTTCCAAAGCCGTTAATCTCTGTTGCGGGTAAACCCATTGTACAGCGTTTGGTAGAGGATTTGGCTTCGTCTTACAACGGTGCTATTGAAGAAGTGGCGTTTATTACAGGCGATTTTGGCGAGCAAGTAGAAGAAAGTTTATTAGATATTGCCAAAAGCGTGAACGCTAAAGGCACTATATACAAGCAAGATACCCCGCTTGGTATCGCGCACGCTATTGGTTGCGCTGCCCCAAGTTTGTCGGGTAATTTGATTGTGGCTTTTGCAGATACACTATTCAGAGCCAATTTTCATTTTAACCCAAAAGAAGAAGGCATTATTTGGACCCAAAAGGTGGAAGATCCTTCTTCATTCGGCGTTGTGAAAATTGATATGGAAAACGTTATTACCGATTTTGTAGAAAAGCCAAAAACCTTTATATCTAATTTAGCGATTGTCGGTATCTATTATTTCCGCGATGGCGATAGGTTGCGCCAAGAAATTGACTATTTAATTCAGAATAATATCAAGTTACGCAACGAATTTCAACTGACCAGCGTGCTTGAAAATATGAAAAACAACGGCGTGCGCTTCCGTACATCGCCTATTGATGAATGGATTGACTGCGGCAATAAAGAAGCGGTTGTACACGCCAATAAACGGATGTTGGATATAAAAAGGCACGAAAAACTATTGTCAGATAGCGCAACGGTGGTCAATTCGGTGATTATCCCGCCTTGTTTTATTGGGGATAAAGTGACAATTAAAGACAGCGTGTTGGGACCTTACGTATCGGTAGGCAATGGCTCGACTATCAAGGAAAGTGTTATTGTGAACAGCGTAATTGGTGAAGAAACTTTAATCAAAGATGCCACAATGAGCAACAGTATGATAGGAAATTTCGTTGAATACAAAGGTCATAAATCAGAATTGAGTATTAGCGATTATTCTAAATATTCTTCTTGACAATATCATTGTTTTTTGTATATCTTTGTAAATACCCCCTCAGTATTTTGACCCCGTTTTTGTCGAATACTGAGGGGTTTTTTAGTCTAAAACGTCAAAAATAAGATGCACTTTTTCAACAAACGATCTATCTTGTATTGCTTATTTGCATTAAGCATACCCCTCAGTATTGTGGCACAAGTGTCCAATCAAGCCACTGCGGTTCGGATGTCCGAAGCCGATATTCAGTTGCAAGATAAATACCTCTCTGGGATGGTGCAATACCAACTCGGCAAATTGGAAGGCGCAGCAAAACTCTTTCAAGAAGTGCTGCAAAAAAATCCTAAATGTGATGCCTGTGCTTTCCAGTTGGCGCGTTTATATGCCGAAATGAAGGACAATCAAAAGGCTTTGGAATATGCCAAACAAGCCGTGACTATTGATGCGAAAAACAAATGGTACAAAATGGCTTTGGCTGAAAGCTACGAAAAATCCAATAAGGATAAAGAAGCCGCTGAAGTCTATAAAGCCATTATTGAGCAAAATTTATTCGACAATGATTACAGCCGTGAAGTCTATTTTCGCTTGACTTTTTGCTACGTCCGCATGAGCGACCCCACTAAGGCACTCAAAATATTGGACGATATGGAGAAAAAAACGGGCTATGCCGAAGATATTACGACCAAAAAGGTAACGATATATGAAGCTTTGGGCGATAATAAAAAAGCAGCCATAGAGTTAAAAAAATTAGCCGATAAATTTCCACATGATATTGGTTATCAACAACTTGCAGCAGAATATTTTCAAAAATTGGGCGATAAAAATATCGCTAATGAACTCTATCAGCGCATATTAAAACTGGACCCCACCAACTCAAAAGCACAATTGGCAACGGCAACAGCGTCAAAGCCAAGTTCGACCGCTGGTGGCGGCAGCAATGATATAGACTACCTCAATTCACTCAAAGATTTATTTAAAAAATCAGATATTAAAATTGATGACAAAATAAAAACCTTTTTGCCTTACGCACAGAAAATAGCCGAAGGCAAAAACAAGGCTTTGGCAGCTACTGGTTTAGAATTGGCGCAAATCATTGAAACAGCCCACCCTACCGAAGCAAAATCGTATTCTTTGGCGGGTGATATGCTCTATTACAATGGCAAAGTTGCCGAATCTATTGAGAAATATAAAAAATGTACCCAAATCAACAAAACAGTCTATGCAGTTTGGGAGCAATTGATGTATGCTCAAGAAGAATTGGGACAATATGCCGATATGTTGAAAACGAGCGAACAGGCTCTCGATTTATTCCCAAGCCAAGCCTCTGCCTTCTTTTTCAACGGTTTGGCAAATGAGAAAAAAGGAAACTTCACGGATGCTGTTGCTTCGTTAGAACAAGCTGTGATGATGTCGTCTAAAAAACCTGCCTTGAAGCATGATGTTTTTGTCGAATTAGGTGTCACGCACGCAAAGGCAAAAACCTACGACAAATCGGAAAAAGCCTTTGAAGATGCTTTAAAAATGAACAATAAATCATCCATTGCTATGATAAAATATGCCAATGCCCTTGCTCAACGCGGCACTTTAGAAAAGGCAAAACTGATGGCGGATGATGCGCTAAAAATCTCGATGGAAACCGACCCCTCAGTATTGGAATACTACGGCGACTTTATTTTCAAAACAGGCGATAAAGACAGTGCCGTCAAGTATTGGCTAAAAGCCAAAGAGCGTGGGTCGAAAGCGGTGGGTTTGGATAAAAAAATTGCTGAACGGAATATGGTGGAATGAGTTTCTTGCTATCAAAAAAGAGAGAGCAAGTGGTTTAGGAAACTGATTTTGAAGATGTATTAATTTTTTTTGCAAAAAAAAATTAATACATCTTCAAAATCAGTTTCCTAAACCGCACTTTTAAACTTCTTACTTTATGAAAAAACTACTTGTCTTACTTTTTTTACTACAAACAAGCCTTTCCAAAGCGCAAATACTGACTGGCATATCCGCCCGCTACAACGATGCTTTCGTAGATTGGGACATCTATACCGACAATGATGACGAACAAGGCAGCCTCACGATGACGTGGCAAAAACCCGACGACTGGACGCAATGGACATACCGCATTGGCGATAAATCTGGCGCAATAAAAACAAAATGGATACGCGATTTGTCGCTCTGGGAAGTGCGTGGCGACAATAAAATTATCGCCATACAAATGATATGGGCAAACGACCCACGCTCTTGGCGTGTTACCGATAATACCGTGTCTCTTGACATAAAAAGCCGCTTGGGTATGGATTTTCAAGAATGGAACGTGGACGAAGGCAAACGCGGCAAATTGACTATATTTATGAACAAATATAACGATCCACGCGACTGGAATATTGAGGACGAACTGGACGAAAGCATACCGCTACCCATGAAAATGGCTATCCTTTTTATTGTTATATTTAATAGTGTGCCTAAAAACTAAGCCTCATTTTTCATGCTTGTCAAAAATGAGGCTGTTTTTGATTTTCTTTTATGGCGCGAGCCGCGCCATAAAAAGAAAATCAAAAACCTCTTAGGGTTTTTAAAATATTAAATAGCCAAAGTAGCATTACTTTCTATGCTTAAAAATAAAAAATCTGTAAATAAAAAGTTAAATGTTTTATATGACGCTTAGATATATTACTTTTGGTCGTTTATATAAATATATAACACACACTAAATATTAGTTATTCATACAGCATTCTATCATAGCAATTGCTATTCATTTTTATTAAATGAACTTATTACAAGGCATACAATTACACGAGCTTATCATGATGATACTGGGTTTTATACTCGGCTTGACGCTCATTTTTATATTTCTATACACAGCACTTAAAAGCAAACCCAACTTAAAATTACTTTACGGATTTGCAGTGCCTGTGATAATGATAGGTTACCCGTCTTTCAAAAGCAACCAATTTGGTCAAAAGGTGGATAAGTTAGATATATTAGTACAAGATGTCAAGAAAGACCCTACAAACGTTGCGGCGCAAACGGCTTTAGTAGAAAATTTGCGTGAATTACCCGCGTCGCGCTGCAAAACCAGCGTAGATGCCATGACCACTATCGCCGAAGCACAAGCCTCTTTGGGCTTATATGATAGCGCAAAAGTGACTATCAAAAGAGCAATTGCGTTGGATAGTAATTCGCCCAAAGCAAACCAAACAGAAAAAGAAATTGAGGAAAAATGGCGCACACGCGAAGATTTCAAAAAGCACATTGGTCAGATTGATGAAAATGTGAAGCGCATTGAGCAAAATCCTAAAAATCGTTTGTTACGCGACACATTAATGAATCAGTTGCAGCAATTAGAGCGCATCAGTGGCAGCGAAGTTGTACATCTCGACAATAAAGAGGTTTTGAAATTAGCAAGAGCAACAGCTATTGTGGGACAGTCGGCAACAGCTGAACAGATAACCGACGATGTTTTGAGGGTTAGTCCTAATCAGAAAGAAGCGACCAATTTGAAAAAAGATATTCAAGATAAAGTGATTGATAAAAAATATCAAACCCAAAATAGACCCAAACCGATTGATAAAAACAAGAATAGGAGCAAACCAACAAAGGTGGATGGAACAGGTAGAGCAACTGTTCCCGCGCCAGCACCCGTCTATAGCGATACGTCTATCCATATGAAGTTTAGGGTAATTCCTAAAACGGAAATGTCGGTTAAAATATGGAACCCAAAGGGTTAATCAAAAAAAATTAAGAACAACTAACTTACAAAATTAAAATGATTATAGCAGAACTCGAACAACTCCGCTACCCTATCGGGCAATTTCAAGCACCCGAATACATAACAGATACGCATATCAAGCTCTGGATAAAAGATATAGAACTCTTGCCCAGTCAAATGCGCCTCGCCGTGGCAGGTATGAACGATGAACAATTGGATACACCCTATCGCCCAGATGGTTGGACGGTGCGCCAAACTGTGCACCACGTAGCCGATAGCCATATTAATGGTTATACCCGCATCAAATTGGCTTTGACGGAGGATAACCCGACCATAAAACCCTACGAAGAACACCTTTGGGCAGAGTTGCCCGATAGCAAACTCGATGTAGATATGTCGTTGCGGATGTTAGATAGTGTGCATACCCGTTGGGCTGAAATACTGAGGTGTATCAACAAAGTGCAATTTGAACGCACCTTTTATCACCCCGGCAATCAAAAAAGTTATGCCATAGATTATCATACTGGTATGTATTCTTGGCATGGGCGGCACCATGTAGCGCATATTGAAAACCTAAAATTGCGCATGGCTTGGACTTAAAAGGAAAAGGCATTTAGTTCATCAATGCTTTGTTAGAGCCAATTTCAAAATAAGTGAGTAGCTTAGAAAGTGTGTTGGTAGTGGTAGCAACATCTTCAATGGAAACAGCATCGGTTTTTAAGATAGCCTCTCTCGCTTTGTTGATTTCAGTGCGGAGTGCCATTAAAAATTTCATACCTTTTTCGGTGAAGTTCACAACAACAATACGGTTGTCTTTGGTATCTGTTTTTACACTAATGTAGCCCGTAACCGTCACTTCTTTCACTAACTTACTCATAGCTTGTTTTGAAATACCCGCTCTGTTTGCCAAAGTGACTATGTTTGTGCCTTCATAATCAAGGTGGTCAAAAATACTTAAATGACGGGCACTTAGGTCTCCGAAACCACATTCTTCAAGACGTTTATTAACGTTGTTCGTCACTTGGCGGTATGTTTCACGAACAAGGCGGACTAAATTGTGCTCATTAAATTTTTTAAATTGAGCCACTTGCTCTTCAGAGTTTAGTACACGAGAATTGGGAAAGGAAGTCATTTAAAATTTAGATTAATGAAAATTTGAATAAATATAATTTGAAGTTAAACACGCTTAGGAACGTTTAAACAATAAAGTATCAAAGTCAAATAACTCCGAAGGAGTTGAATATGAATAGAAGAACAAGTAAAAAGTAACGTAACACCGAAGGAGTTGAACATGAGTAACACCGTAATTCAAGTTCAACTCCTTCGGAGTTATCCCAAACCTATCTTTTTAATTTTTTCTATTCCTGTTCAATTCCTTCGGAATTGTTATATTTGAAAGTATTAAACTTTGATACTTAATTGAATTCACCTTCCTTAGTAATACGATTAAGGGAAAAAAAATAAAAAATAGTTTTATAAATTAATCAATATAATAGACGGCTTTTAAAAAAAAAGTATCACGTTTTTTTTAAAATTTTGCATATTTTATTTTGCACAAAATATAATATTTATACTTTTAAAAAAAAATGCAAATCTTGAAATTTAAAATAATAATTACGTAAATCAAATATTGACAAATTTAATTTTATAATACTCAATTTTAAATGTTTTTTATTCCGAAATAAACCCTCGCACGTACACTTACCTAATTTCAAATAATCAAAATAATTTTCACAATTTATGGCACTTATTGGGATAGAAAAAATGCAATTTTTTGCATATCATGGCTTGTATGAGGAGGAACGAATACTCGGCAACCACTTTTCTTTGGACGTATATATCGAAACAAATATAGAGGAAGCGCACACTATTGAAGAAGACGGAATAGAAAAGCTCACCAATACGATCAATTATGAAACGGTATTTGAGATTTGTAAAATACAAATGGCAGAAACGGAAAAGCTATTAGAAACAGTGATTGAGAAAATAGTGTATGCCATCAAAAAACAGTTTCAAACCATCGAGGTTATCAAAGTGCGCCTTGCAAAGCACAATCCGCCCGTCAATGTGCGCATGGATAAAGTTTTTATTGAAGATGTACACAGCTTCGCCACTGAATGTAACCGCTGCGAAAAGCCAATGCTATGCTATAATGATGATACCTGTTGGTGTATTGATAAAAAAGCAAAAATCCATCCGCGCACAATGGAGATGATACAAACCCAATATAAACACTGTATTTGTAAAAAATGCCTTGGTGAGTTTACGGGGTGATATTAAATTAGGGCATTTGCATATAGATTTAGGGTAAGTTTTTAGAGAAATTTTATTTCGATTTAGATTTTTTTTTG
>JAYVKQ010000518.1:0-4662 GCA_043768285.1 Saprospiraceae bacterium
GTAGAAGGTAGTCGCGTGGACTTTGATACCGCTTGCCGCATTCAAGGGCGTTATTTTACGCAAGTATGCTTGACAGGTGAAGCAAAAAATATGACCAAAGCGATATGGTATGACCTCCGCGCTATCAAGCAAG
Organism: Saprospiraceae bacterium; assembly: GCA_043768285.1. Classification (GTDB taxonomy): domain Bacteria; phylum Bacteroidota; class Bacteroidia; order Chitinophagales; family Saprospiraceae; genus JAAFJT01. Next base: position 134 of record JAYVKQ010000518.1, read on the forward strand.
GGGTTAATCGCCCAAAAGGATATGGCAAATTTCGTCCTAAAAAAGTGGGTGTGATTGGGGCAGGTTTGATGGGTTCGGGCATCGCATATGCTTGTGCAAGAGCAGGTTTGACTGTTGTTTTGAAAGATATATCGCGCTCGGTGGCAGAAAAAGGGAAAAGTTATGCCGCCTCTAAACTGCAAAAAGCCTGTGACAATAAAGAAATTAGCGATACTGAAATGAAGGATATGCTCCAACGCATTGAAGCCACAGAGAAAATTGAAGCCTTTTTGAACTGCGATATTATCATCGAGGCTGTCTTTGAAAATCAAGGATTAAAATCTAAAATCATCAAAGAAGCAGAGGGTATGCTCGATGAATTTTGTATCGTTGCGTCCAATACCAGTTCCATTCCGATTACTAAATTGGCAAAAACAACGGCGCGACCTGCCAATTTCTGCGGTTTGCGCTTTTTCCCACCCGTTGATGAAGAACCTTTGGTCGAAATCGTAAAAGGGGAAGCTACGACTGATGAAACCATTGCCCGTGCCTTTGATTTTATAAAATTAATGAAAAAAGTGCCCATTATCGTCAAGGATAGTTGGGGGTTTTTCGCTGGGCGCGTGCGCAACACCTATATATTAGAAGGTATTGAGTTACTTCAAGAAGGTTTTCCTCCCGCTTTGATTGAAAACATGGGTTTGCAATCAGGTATGCGCTATGGACCTTTGGCATGGGCAGATGATTTGACCCTTGACCTCATAGCAGAATACGAACACCAAGCCGCAGAACTATATGGGCCTAAATACCAACGCCACCCCGCCGTAACGACCCTCGAAAAACTCATATTTGATGGTCGAAATGGGCGTGATGTACGCGCAGGTTTTTATGAATATCCAAAAGATAATGAGCGTCAATTGTGGTCTGGTTTGAATGTCGATATGCCGACCCCTCAGTATGACGCCACCGAAGTACGTGAGCGTTTGCTTTTTGTGCAAGTGTTAGAAGCCTTTTGGTGTATGCAGGAGGGTGTTATTCAGTCCGAAGCAGAGGCGAATATAGGCAGCATATATGGTTGGGGTTTTCCTGCGGTGAAAGGTGGGGTTGTGCAATTTGTGCATGATTATGGTGTTGAAGCTTTTATAGCGAAGTGTGAACAGTATAAATTGAAGCATGGGCAACGGTTTAAGATACCTAAAATACTGAGGGGTATGTTGAAAAACAAACAAATTAGTCAATTGACAAAATAGAATTTATTTTGGTAGAGTTAGAAAAATTCACTAAATTAGCGGACGAAATTGAAGATGAATTAGAAGAAATCCTATTTACAATGAAAAATGCACATACCATAGATTTGAGCAAACCAAGAGAGATACCTCATTTTTGGAAAAAAGAGTATCTTCAAGAGGTTGTCAAAGAATTAAATTTAAGTACAATGTCCCCTTTGAATAGAGCATTGTATAATATCCGTGTTGCAGGTCTCATTGCGATAAACGAGCAATTTGAGATAGATATGAAAGCCGCGAGAAAAAAAATGAGACGGGAATTAAAAAAAGAAGTAAAAGCCGAGGTGAAGGAGGAAGTTTTATTAGAAGTCAAAGCCAAATCGGTTGAAAAAATGTTACGCCAAGGCAAATTATCCTTTGAAGATATTTCAGAAATATATGATATGACAATAGAAGATATTTTAAAAATCAAAGCCAATATGTCCTAATTTGTAATTATTTCGGTTTACATTTCTCATAAAAAAAATTATTTATATCAAAAATACCCAAATTGTTTTTTTGAATTGCAATCCAAAATTCCGAATTTTGTACGTTGAACTAAGGGAAAGCTCAGATTTTAGATATAAATACAAACAACATGAGGAAACATATTATTTGGATTTTGGCATTTCTACTATTGGCTCTTGCGGGAGACCGTCTTGTTGGACATTTTTTAAAAAACATCACTGAAAGCAGTCAATTCCGCTATTCCCGTCTGTATTTTTCTAATGAAGATGCCGATATTCTATTCGTGGGTAACTCGCGGGGTCTCACTTTTTATCAACCAGAAGTAGAACTTTTGACGGGTAAAAAAACGATGAATTTGAGCTATAATGGTATGCCTGCCGACCTTGCCAAATGTTTAGTAATGGACTACCTCGACCACCACACACCACCCAAGACTATGATTGTGGATATTACGTTGTGCGATAGGGAAAATGAAGTCCTTAAATCAGGCATGAACCCTTATGTACCTTATTCTCAACGACTTACAGATTTGATAAAAAATACTATTTCTACAAAAGTTGGTAAAGAATTTACCAAAAATGGTAAGATACAAATGGATACTTTAGATAAGTATGCAGGTAAAAAAGTATTTTATGGGGGTCAGCTTTCACAACTATATCGCTACAATTCAGAGATATTTCAAAGAGTTTTATTTCATAAAAACAAGACTGATAAAGACCAACTGATAGACCGTACTATTGGAGAATCGGCATCTACGGATACGTCTATCAAATCATACCAAGTCCGTATGTTTCCCAATATGGTAACGGAGCTAAAAGAAATGGTGGAATACGCAAGAGACAAAGGCGTAATTGTCAAATTGGTTATTAATCCTTATTTCCCTGCCTTTGCGGAAAGCATCCGCGATTCTTTCTTAACGCCATTGAAAAAGCAAGTTGAAGCGCAAACAAGTATGGTTGTGAGTGATTATTCAACCATATTGACAGCACGTGAAGAAATAGGCGACTATCAACACGCTAACAAAAAAGGCAGTATTCGGTTTATGCAGATACTGATGGCGCACGGCTTTTTTACGCCGAATGGCAGCACAAATATGGGACTAAATGATTTTTTTCAAGACAATAAATCCTCTTTTCAAAGCAATTCGGCACCTAAAACACTACCGTCTTCTTCATTAATTGCTACCAATTTTACCCCCTCAGTACCTACGACTATAAAAGGCACTTCCGATGCTGTTGATGCCGAACTGATTCTGAATGAAGTAAAATTGGAGGAAAAAGCAAGGAAAAAAGCTAAGAAAAATAGTGCGTGGATTGCGGTAGATACAATGTTTAATGAGAATTAGGATTTTCATAAATTAATCACATCATATTCTCAAATTGCAATCGTGCTAAACTGGCATACAAACCACCTTCAATATCCGCTAATTCTTCATGTGTGCCTTCTTCGACAACCATACCGTTGTCAATCACACATATTTTATCCACTTCGCGGACTGTTGCCAAACGGTGTGCAATAATGAGGCTCGTTCTGCCTTCCATCAAAGTATTCAAGGCTTCTTGTACTACTTTTTCGCTTTCGGCATCTAAAGAACTGGTGGCTTCGTCGAGCAATAGAATACTTGGATTACGCAATATTGCCCGCGCAATAGCAATACGTTGGCGTTGCCCACCACTCAATTTGATGCCCCGCTCCCCTACTATCGTCTCCAAACCTTCTGGAAATTGGCTGATAAACTCCCATGAATTGGATTTTTTTGCCGCATCAATGATTTCATCCTCATTGGCATCTGGTTTTCCATATAAAATATTTTCACGGATAGTACCTCCAAATAGTAAAATCTCTTGCGGCACAAATGCCAAATTTGAACGGTATTCCGACAGATTATAATCGTTTATATTTTTTCCATCTACGAATAGCTCCCCCTGAGTAGGATTATAAAATTTGAGTATTAACTGCACAATTGTAGATTTGCCAGCCCCACTTGGTCCAACCAAAGCTACTTTTTGACCCGATTTGACGGTCAAATTCAAGCCTTTCAATATCTCCATATCCGTGCGGGTTGGGTATGTAAAACGAACATCTTTAAAGTCAATCACGCCTTTGAGTTTGCGTTCTGGCAAAATAGGTATAGGTTTTACTTCCAATTCGGGTTCCATATTCAATATTTCACGCACCCGTTCAGTTGCGCCAATGGCACTGACCAATTCGGGATAAAAATTACCAATACTGGCTATAGCTGTACCAACGGTCAAGGTAAACATAAAGAAATTAATCAACTCGCCTGTCGTAATTTTACCCGCTTGCAAAAGCATTGCACCTTGCCACAGCACAAAAAATATAGCTCCAAACACAATGACGATAATAAAAACTGCAAATAAACCACGCGCCGAAGCCGCTTTCATAGATATATTAACCGTTCTGTCGTTGGCTTCTTTGTAGCGTTTTACCTCAAACCATTCGTTTGTAAAGGCTTTCACAGCATTAATAGCCGTCATGGTTTCTGACAAAACAATATTGGTATCCGCTAAGGCGGCTTGCCTATCTTTTGACATTTTACGGATGTATTTACCAAAAAACATAGCCCCAATAACGACCACAGGAATTGTCAAAACCATCACTTTTGCCAGCTCTGGAGATGTGAAAATAAGAAAACCGAGACCTGCAATAAAGATGATGATTTGCCGTAAAAACTCAGCTAATGTGATTGAAAAAGTATTATACAAACGCTCAACATCATTCGTCACACGACTCACCAACTCCCCCACCCGACTTTGCTCAAAAAAGGTAACTGGCAACGAAACCATGCGAGAATAT
>JAYVKQ010000519.1:0-2111 GCA_043768285.1 Saprospiraceae bacterium
TTCTTTCAATTGAATTTTTTGTATGATGTCAGTAGCAAAAAGTTTATAACACGTTTCCATATCTGTTAAATTCAGATTAGAGAGCATATTTGATAAAAAAGTCAGAAATTTATTGCCTATCGTATGCCAAAAAAACAAGATGCGATGGGGCTTGCCGCCCATAAACCGCGAACCGTACACGACATCTGCAAAACCATCTAAAACGGGTTTGAGTAATACGTTATATTCTTGTGGGTCATATTCCAAATCGGCATCTTGGATAATTAAATATTCCCCCGTAGCTTTGGATATTCCCGTGTGCAAAGCTGCGCCTTTGCCTTTGTTTATGTCGTGTTTGAAATATTGAACATTTACATTTGGATTATTGGATATGTAATTATTGATTGCCCCCTCAGTATTATCCGTTGAACAATCATTCACAATAATAATTTCCTTATTAATCTTATTGAGTAATTCTACTCTTTTAATTTTATCAAGTATTAAATGTATTGTATTCCCTTCGTTATAAGCGGGGATGATGATAGACAGTTTTTCCATTTTTATTTTTAACTTTAAATATCGCCTCTTCCTAATACTTTTACAGTATGGGCACTGCCTATCAAGGCAATGTCATTTGCCGTCAATAAGCCAACTGTATCCAATAAAAAGGTCTTTTTTTGATTGATAAAAGCACTAAAAAGCGCATCATTATTTTTATATTCGACGTGCCCCGTGCTGATAATAATAATATCATAGGGTTTATATATGACATCATCTAAATTGGCTGGCACATCTACTTGTTTCTCTTCCCAATAATTGACGTAAGGGTCATGTGTTGTTATCACACAGCCTTCTTTGTCGAGATAATCGTATAATGGTTCAACAGGCGTGTAGCGGGTATCGCCAACATCACTGCGATATGATACTCCTAAAAGCAATACCTTTTTTCCATTTAAATTATCACCAAAATGTTTTTTCAAAAATTGATAGGAGAACAACGGCATTTTATCATTTATTTGTACCCCGCGTTCGCTTTGCCCCAGTTTTTCGTCTGAGCCAAACAAATTTTGCCTTGACCACGAAGCCAATAATGGGTCTTTTGTCAAACAGTAGCCCCCTACTCCAATGCCAGGAAACATAAGATTGCTGTGCGTAGGGCGCATCCGAATGGCATCTACAACCTCATAAATATTCACCCCCGCTTCTTCCGCAAAACGCGACCACTCCACCATGAAAGCAATATTCATGGCGCGATACGAATTTTCTAAAACCTTCGCCATTTCGGTGGCATTGGTATTGCCCAATCGGGTCAAAGGATATTTTTCCGTGCTGATAATGGTGCGTAAAAAAACCTCGACGGCTTCCGCACTGCGCTCATCTACGCCTGAATAGACGCGATAAAAATTTTGAATAGAATCTATATACGTGGGTCCTGGCATCACACGCTCATAAGAATGACCCATTTTGAGTTTTGAAGCGGATAAACCCCGTCCTACTAAACATTCTTGAATAATGGGTTTGACGATCTTTTGACACGTCCCTGGCGGTACTGTGGTTTCTACAAGAATCAGAACGTCTTCTTTGCAGTTTTCACCAATGGCTTTCATGGCGCGTCGGAAAGGCGTTAAGTCCACATCATACCCTTCCAAATCTTTATGAAAATTAGATGTTTTTTGAACGTCTAAATTAATATCCACGATAATGGTATCCGCTAAACTATACGCATATGCGTCATAAGTAGCATAAAAATTGCCTTTTTGTCTCGAAATTTGATAAAATTCTTCGATTTTAGCATCCGAGGATACCACAGGAAAAACGCCTTCGTTGATGGCTTTTATTTTCCAAAAAGTATCTTTACGCGCCAAATCAACTCCGATAACGGCGTATTCCTCCGTCAAAGCATTGGCACAAACAAGCGACATAACTGCGCCCACAAAGCCTAAGCCTTGCACAACGACAACTTTTTTACCTTGGTTTTTAGCAATAAAGGCATCAATGCCAGCCTTATCGTCAATGACTGAGGGGAGGTCATATTGTTTGCCCGAAAATGGGTTAATGGAAACTATCGGTCGTGTTGTAGTTATCATTGTGATTTATACCATTGTACCATCTCTTTGATACCGTGTTCAATG
>JAYVKQ010000520.1:0-11318 GCA_043768285.1 Saprospiraceae bacterium
ACGTTAGGGAAACTTTTAAAGTTCCCCTAACATAGTTTGCCATTATATCACAGATTTATTAATGAGGCACACCTGAATAACGTCCGTTATTCGATTTCCACAATACTTGGTCATTGAAGTTCACATCTGCGTCCATATTGAAATCACCAAAGCGATATTGGTCGAAGATACCCGATTCCAATTTCCACAATTGACTATCGTTGAAATTGATGTCAAAATTAGTGGTTTGGGTGGTTTTCTTCCCATCACCTGCATACATTACCCACTTGCTGCCTTTTTGTTTTTGACCAAATGAAGGCGGGTTGCTGATAATATAGCTATCTGATGTCGTGAAATCAAAGGTCACTTTGCCGTTCACGATATTCAATACTGTTGGTGACATCACGCCCAAATGACTACGATGCTCAATCACGACATAGAATGAACCATTAACAGGCAAATTGAAGCATGGATTGATAAACTCAATGCGTCCATCATCATGCAATAAAGCTGCTGCCGTATATAAAGTGGTTGCCAATGTTGTGCTTGAACGGATAGATACCAAAACCCAATCTACAACTGTAGAAGCATAGGTGCTGACGGTTTCAGTACCATTATAGTTCCACGGTGCGCTTTTGTAAGGTTGCCCTGCCGTAGTTGCTAATGCAAATTGACCAATTGGTGTTTGACCAGGTAGTAACCCGCGTTGATTGAGGGTTGTTTTCATTTTCCCCGTAGCACTGTTGAAAGAGCCTTCAAGCATGACTTTTAAATCAAGAGTCACACATGGGTTTTCAAATACTGTCAGATATACCACAGCAGTATCGCACTTCGTAGGCGAGCCGTTATCACATACCTGATACGTAAATTGATCGGGTCCAGTATAGTTAGCCGTAGGTGTGTAAGTATATGTGCCATTAGCATTCAAACTGACAGAACCATGTGTTGTGTTTGATACCAAGCTAAATGTTAAAGATTGACCCACATTTGCGTCAGAATCATTTAAGGCAACCGAAGCCGTGATAGGTGTATTTTTATATGTCGTATTGGCATCATCTATGGCAACTGGTGCAATATTCACGTTTGTCGGTGCTGGTGCAGGATTAACTGTTATCGTAACAGTAGCTGTATCACACAAAGCGGGTGAAGAATTATCGCAGACCGCGTATTTGAACGTCGCTGTACCAACAAAACCTGGTGTTGGAGTGAACGTTACTGTGCCATTAGGATTGACCGAAGCTGTACCACCAACTGGCGTTCCTATTATCTCAGGATTTGACAATGGTTGTCCGTTAGGGTCATTATCATTCGCTTTCACGTTAATAATCGTTGGCATACCTGCATAAGTAGTAGCATTATCATCAACAGCAACTGGAGGGAAGTTGGTATTAACACCGAGAGGTGTAACATCAATCACGACCCAAGCCGTAGCACAAAGGGATGGCGTACCATTGTCGCAAACGCGGTATTGGAAGCTATCGCGTCCTACAAAATTGGCATTTGGCATATAGGTATATGCGCCATTTGGCTGCATTACAGCTACACCATTTAACGGATTTGATAGCTTGTTGAATGTTAAAGTTTGACCTACATTCAAATCATTATCATTGTTAGAAACATCGCCGCCGATTGGTGTGTTCACGGGCGTTGACGTGGCATCGTTGATGGCAATTGGGGCAACGTTTACCGTTTGTAGCGGTTGTGTTACAGTTATGGTTACTGTAGCCGTATCGCACAAGGCGGGCGTACCATTGTCGCAAATGGCATATTTAAACACCGCCGTACCTGTAAAATTAGGCGTTGGTGTGAAGGTAACAGTACCATCTGGATTAACCGATGCCGTACCACCCGTTGGTGTACCGACTATTGTCGGATTATTGGTCAATGGCGTACCATTCGGGTCAAAATCATTCGCCTTTACATTCACCACAACTGGGGTATTGATGGGTGTAGAAGGCGCATCATCAGTAGCCACAGGAGCCAAATTAGTATTACTTAGATTGTTTAAAAATTGAACATAAACAGTCGCGGTATCACATAGGCTTGGTGTACCATTGTCGCACACCTTGTATTTAAAGCTATCAACACCAACAAAATTGGCAATAGAAATATAGCTAAATGTACCATTAGCATTTAAAGTAACAAACCCCTTAGTTGGATTTGTAATACTTGTGTAGCTCAACGTTTGACCTGTGTTAGGGTCGCTGTCGTTAGTTGCCACTGTACTATTAATTGGCAAGTTCATATTAGCCCCAAAGGCATCGTCTTGAGCAATTGGGTTAGTATTTACAAAAGGCAGGGCGGGCTGAACCGTCACTGTAACCGTTGCATTATCGCATAAAACAGGCGTACCATTATCACATACTTGATACGTAAATGTAGTCGTTCCCGTAAAATTAGGGGTCGGTGTAAAAGTAATCGTACCATCTGGATTAACAGTAGCCGTACCATTTGGTGAAGGCGTTACGATGGTTGGGCTGCCTAAAACTTGACCATTAGGGTCGTAGTCGTTGGCTTTTACATCAATTGTTACAGGTGTATTAGCAAGCGTTACAGGTGTATCATCCGTTGCTACGGGCGCAATATTAGTTACTGGCGCAATAACATTATTAACAGTGATATATACTGTTGCCGATGAACACAATGTAGGCACTCCATTGTCACATACTTGATAGCGGAAACTGTCCACACCCACAAAACTATTATTAGGGGTATAAGTATAAGTACCATTGCCTACCATCACAACTGATCCGTTTGAAGGATTAGTTTGGCGATTAAACGTTAATAATTGACCTGCGTTAGGGTCGCTATCATTTGAAACGGCATTGCTGGTAATAGGTGTATTTGTTGTCGTTATTGTAGCATCATTGATAGCTATGGGCGGCAAATTTGGCAAATTCGGGTCAGCCGTCACATTGACTGTAACAGTAGCCGTATCACACAAAGAAGGTATGCCATTATCGCATATTTGATATTGGAATGAAGCCAAACCAACAAAGCCAATACTGGGTGTAAATGTCACTGTACCGTTGCCATTTACAACAGCTGTACCTACTGTAGGTGTGCCTACAAGTGATGGACTGCCTAAAATGCCGCCTTGAGGGTCAAAGTCATTCGCTTTTACAGCAATCGTAACGGGCGTATTGGCAGGCGTTGTTGTATTGTCATCATTGGCAATCGGCTTTTGATTACCATCAACACTGAGGGCTCTTACTTCTAAAATGATAAACGCGGTATCACAAAGACTTGGAATACCATTATCACAAACTTTGTAAGCCACGCTATCAGTGCCTACAAAACCAGCATTAGGCGTGTAGGTATAAGAACCATTGGCATTTAAAACGATAATACCATTATTGGGGGCATCAATCGGCGTAGGGTTTACTGTCAAACTATTAAAATCAGGGTCACTGTCATTATTCAAAACATTACCCAAAACAGGAGAACCTGATAAAGTATTGTTCATATCGTTTAAAGCAAGGGGCTGGCGATTGGTAGGCGTGATATTGTAAGCAATATTGACGGTATCGCATTTACTTGGCGTGCCATTATCACATACAATATAGCATACTAAATCAGAACCCACATAACCAGGTGTTGGGGTATAAGATACACATAATTCGTGTGTAACATTATTTACCGTTGCCACCACTGTGCCATGTGTTGGCGTTGCACAAGGTGTTATAGTATGATTATCAGTCGTTTCTGGATCAACGATAGATATACAAGTCGTCGTTGTTTGATTATTTGGAGCATTAGGCGTTTGGTCAGCCACCACAGGCGTGTCATTGACTGGCGTAATCGTTACAGGCGTTCTCACTGTATCGCATTTGCCTGCTTGGTCACATATGATTAAGCAAACTGTGTCTGTGCCATTTATGTTTAGATTTGGCGTATAAGTCACACACACTTGACCACTCGATACTGAGGGGGTGCCTAATGTGCCACGCGTTGCGCCACAAACCGTTGCGGTATGCGTATCTCCAGCATCGGGGTCAGTGATGGTTTGGCATATCGCAATAGGGGTATCTTCCGCTACTGTCTTAGGTGTTTCGGTAACTACAGGTGCGTCATTAACGGGCGTAACTGTCACAGGTATTCTCGCCGTATCGCATGCACCCGCTTGGTCGCATACAATAACGCATACGGTATCCGTGCCATGATAATTTGCAGTAGGCGTGTAAGTTACACAAACTTGACCACCTGATACTGAGGGGGCACTGATTGTACCATGCGCAGCGCCACAAGGCGTAGCCGTAAATGTATCACCCGCGTCTGGGTCAATTATTGTTTGGCATATCGTAATAGGAGTATCTTCTATTACTGTTTTTGGCGTTTCTGATACAACGGGTACATCATTGACTGGCGTAATGGTCACAGGCGTTCTCACTGTATCGCAAGTTCCCGCTTGGTCGCACACGATTAGGCAAAGGGTATCTGTACCGTTTGTATGTAGATTAGGTGTATAAGTAACACACACTTGACCGCCCGATATTGTAGGGGTGCCTAATGTGCCACGCGTTGCGCCACAAACCGTTGCGGTATGCGTATCTCCAGCATCGGGGTCAGTGATGGTTTGGCATATCGTAATAGGGGTATCTTCCGTTACTGTCTTAGCTGTTTCGGTAACTACTGGTACATCATTCACAGGTGTAACAGTTACAGGAATTCTCGCCGTATCGCATATACCCGCTTGGTCGCATACGATAACGCATACGGTATCCGTGCCATTATAATTTGAAGTAGGCGTATATGTCATACAGACTTGACCTCCCGATACTGATAGGGCACTGATTGTACCATGGGCAGCACCACAAGGCGTAGCTGTAAAGATGTCACCCGCATCTGGGTCAGTTATCGTTTGACAAATCGTAATTGGGGTATCTTCTATTACTGTTTTTGGCGTTTCAGATACTATGGGTGCATCATTTCTTGGCGTAATAGTAATAACACTTTTCACTGTATCACAACCACCTGCATTATCGCACACGATAAGACAAAGGGTATCCGTGCCATTATAATTCAAGGTTGGCGTAAAAGTGATACACGTTTGGTTACCAGTATTGGTTACAGAAGCTGTACCATGTGCCGCACCACAAGGGATGACGGTAAAAGTATTACCTACATCGGGGTCAGTTATTGAACCACATATTGTGATGGTACTGTCTTCTGGCATCGTAGACGGCGGTGTTATTGTCAAAACGGGTCTATCATTTACAGGCGTAACCGTAACAGGTATTCTGGCAGTATCGCACATACTGGGTATGCCATTGTCACAAACGATGACGCATATCGTATCTTGTCCCGTATAATTGAGCGTAGGTGTATAACTGACGCACACCTCATGGGTTACATTATTAACCGTTGCCGTTCCCGTTCCATGGGTCATACCACACAATGTAACTATATGATTATCAAGTGCATTAGGGTCTGCAATCGCTACGCACAAAGTAGTCGGGGTATCTTCAACTACCGTTTTGGGCGTTTCGGATACCACTGGTGGTAGGTTAGGAATGGGATATACTTGCACATAAGCCGTAGCCGTATCGCACATACTTGGTATGCCATTATCACAAACTACGTACTTAAACATATCGCTACCGATATATCCAGCAGTCGGCGTGAATATAAAAGTACCATCAGCATTAATCACCACTGTACCATGTGCTGGCATACTGAGGGGTGTCGCATTATAAGTCAGAGTATTGCCATTCGGGTCACTGTCATTGGTTTTTAAATTGCCCGCTTTGGGTGTGTTAATATATGCCATTATGGCATCATCGTTAGCTACAGGTGGGTTATTAACTGCGCCATTATTATCTATTACCACGTTCAAAACCACCATAGCCGTGTCGCATAAGCTTGGCGTTCCGTTATCACAAACTTGATAACGGAAGGTATCTTGCCCTGCAAAACCATTATTAGGTATGAAAGTAAAAGTACCATTTGAATTTAAGACTACCGTACCATCCGCAGGATTTGAAATAGGGGTAGTCGAAACGGTCAAGGTATTATTATTAGGATCAAAATCGTTACTCAAAACATTACCCGTCAAAGGTACGCCAACGGGTGTAGTGCCATTGTCATTTTGCGCAATTGGCGCATTATTACTTGTGGCAGAAGGTAAATCCAAAACTTGAATAGTCAAACTTGCCGTATCACATAAGCCCGCAGCATTGCAGACACGATATTTAACCGTCTCCATTCCTATAAAACCAGCATTGGGTGTATAGGTATAATTTCCATTCGCCGCAATCGTAATCGCCCCGTTTGACGGCGCTAATATTGGTATTGTAGTGGCGGTCATTGTACCACCGTTACTGTTGTCATTGGCTAAAACATTGCCCGATACGGCTACATCTTTATTAGTAAGATTGATGTCATCATTAGCAAAAAGGCTGTTACACACTTGCGGCGTACACATACTATAATTGCCAAAAACGCCACCCGCAGCCACGATATACAAGTCGTAATCGCCGCCACCAAGAAGCGCCACCTCATTCATACCCGTTACAGGGAATTGAGTATCCGTGTGCCAAATCAAGTTGAAACATTGGCTTGCGTCTTGCACATCGAAGCGCACACACGCTATGGTCATCCACGTATCAGACACCAATTTTGCCCCCAAACCACCACCACCGTAGATAGTATTGAGCGACACTGTTCCTAATGTAGAACCCACAGACGAGCCGTTTAAGTTCTGCGCCACGTAGTTTAAGTCGCTGGCAGGTGCTTGATTAGAGAAATTTTCTTGACTGACGATAGCAGGGTTGCGTATTACACGCGGGTCGTAGTCAAAACGATAGTTGGCATCGCCCATCAAAAAAGTATGGGCAGCGTCATGCGCTTTCACTTGTACTTGAATAGTCACTTTGTTATTCGTGCAATCAAAATTTTTGATAGCAAAACGAACATCAAACTGACCATTCTGTGCCGTTGCTGTGGCTACAAAAGCCAACAAGAACACCAACAAGGCGAATGTGTAGTAGGAAAGTCTTCTCATAGAAAACATCGTTTTTGAGTTTATTTGTTAAAAAGTTAAAAATGACCTAACAGATATGTACCGTCCGTCAAGACAGAGACAAAGACATTCAAAATAAGGAAGCTAAAGATTGAAATAAGAAGATGTGCGTCGTGTTTTTGTGTTTCCGACATTTACCCAATCGTAGCTTTTGCGTTTATATTTATTATTATTGTATTCACACTACCTAACGCAATTTTAAGCCAAAGGCAAAATATTTATATCTGAAAAACGACCTATTGTGACACCTAATTCTATATAAACAATGTAATTTCTGTTGTTAAAAATATTTATAAAATATTCGTAATCAGATATTTAGATATTAAAATATTTGTGTTTCAATAGTTTATTATTGCGACAAAATTTCGCTATTCTTCAATTAAAACACTTAAAAATACTGAGGGGGTATCATCTTGTGATGATACCCCCTCAGTATTATATATATTATAGAGTGAAAAATTGCCTATTCGACAAATTATTTCTCAATCCTAATCTCTTGAATAGCGAAATTGCCACCAGCCGCTTTGTAATAAATATATACCCTAAAATTACCACTCGCGGTTTGTAAATCGCCGATGGTATAATGCGAAGAATTGCCTTTCGACGTGCCTTGATGCACCGTACTGAACGCACGCGGTTTGTTTTTTAAGAAAAACCCGCGTAGAGCCTCCGTTGCTTTGGCTTTATCGAGCATATCTTGCTTGTCCACCAATTTTATCTCCACAGACGCATCAAAATAATAACCAATGGTGGTGGCATCGCCTTCGCCCAATGCTTTTTGTATGATAGAAAGATTTTTATCCGTATCGGTAGTCCAAGAAAACGGCATAAAAAAGGAGAAAAGGAGCAATATGGTTTTCATAGTTTTACTCTTTCAAGTGTTTGAATTGTGAGAATTATGTTTTTTCAGAATAAATAAATTCCTGTAATGATTATATGCAAAAACGTACCAGTAAGCAATAATGGACTTACCTATTTTAAAGTGATTTTACAAGTAAAGATTATTCTATTTTATAAAAATATGGTAATCAAGAACTTACAAAATCTAAAACGTGTGCAAATTTTATATATTATTTTTCTATATAATTTTAACTATTGTTAATGCTTGCTCTGCACGTTCTATATAAAGACTGCCCAATAAAAAAAGGTAACAGTTAAAAATCCGTTAAAAATTGCGCTAAAAATGCCTATTTCTTATCGTAAAGCCTTTCCTTTCCCACTTCTTTTCCTTACTTTTGCGCCCTTAAATTTTAATATAGTATTTCTATGAAAAAAAGAATAGAACTCGACAAAATACTGAGGGGTCAATTGGATGTAGGCTCAAAGGTAACGGTCATGGGTTGGGTGCGCTCGTTTCGCAACAACCAATTCATTGCCCTCAACGATGGCTCAAGTTTGGCAACTTTGCAGATAGTGGTTAATCCTGATACAACCGATGCCGATATTATCAAACGCATCACGGTAGGTGCGGCTTTGTGCTGCGAAGGCACTCTAATTGCTTCGCAAGGGAAAGGACAAACGGTAGAAATAGTAGCAGATAGTATTGAGATTTACGGCGATTGCGACCCTGCGGTGTATCCTTTTCAAGCCAAAAACCGCCCAAGTCTTGAACTATTGAGAGAACAAGCGCATTTGCGTATTCGGACAAATACTTTCGGCGCAATATTCCGTATCCGCCACGCGCTGCAATATGCTATTCATAAATTTTATAATGATAAAGGATTTTTTAATCTGCACTCACCGATTATCACGGCAAGCGATGCTGAAGGTGCAGGCGAAATGTTCCACGTAACGACATTAGACCTTGCAAAACCGCCGCGTACTGAGGGGGGGGAAGTAGATTACAGTAAAGACTTTTTTGAACGACCAACCAATTTGACGGTATCAGGTCAGTTAGAAGGCGAATTGTTTGCAATGGGTTTGAGCAAGGTCTATACTTTTGGTCCTACTTTCCGAGCAGAAAACTCTAATACGCCTTATCATTTAGCCGAATTTTGGATGATTGAACCAGAAGTCGCTTTCGTTGATTTGAACGACAATATGGATTTGGCGGAAGAAATGTTGAAATATTGCATCAAATATGCCTTAGATAATTGCCGCGAAGACCTCGATTTCTTAGCCCAACGCTTTGCTGATGAGGAAAAACAAAAACCACAAGCCGAGCGTCAAGAGTTGGGATTGATTGAAAAACTGGAGTTCGTGTTAGCAAATCCATTCCAGCGTTTGACCTATACTGAGGCAATTGATATATTAGTCACTTCATCGCACTATAAAAAAGGCAAATTCAAATTCCCTGTTGATTGGGGTACGGATTTGCAAAAAGAGCATGAACGCTATTTAGTAGAAAAGCATTTTAAAAAGCCTGTTATTCTTATCAACTATCCTAAGCATATCAAGGCGTTTTATATGCGTCAAAATGAAGATGGCAAAACGGTAGCGGCAATGGACGTGCTTTTTCCATATGTAGGCGAAATCATTGGTGGCTCACAGCGCGAAGAGCGTTTGGATAAACTAACAGAACGGATGCGCGAAATGCACATACCCGAAAAGGAAATGTATTGGTTTTTGGATACCCGTCGCTTCGGTACATGCCCACATGCAGGTTTTGGATTGGGTTTTGAGCGTATGATGTTATTCGTGACAGGTATGGGTAATATTCGGGACGTGATACCATTTCCCCGTTTTCCTGGCAATGCAGAGTTTTAAAATTGGCGATAACTTATTGACAATCAATCCTCGTAGGCACGTAATCCTGCGAGGATTTGTTATTATTAGCATAATTTCATTTTTTAAATTAAAAAGAGCCCTTGACAATGCGTAGGGATATACTTAAATTAGTTATTCATTCGTTAAATTTTATGATGTCAATAGTATTTTTTTTTACTTTTACGTCTAAATATTTGTTAATGAAGTATTTTACACATTCTATCAATTCTGATTCACAAATCTAAAATAACAACTCAATGAGACTCATTACCGTTTTGGCATTATCATTTTTATGCACTGTTGCATTTGCTCAAAAAAAGAAGAAAAAAGAAGTCAATGAAGACGAATATCCCGTAAAAACCAAATTGGTTTTGGGTAAATACATTGATTCTATCCTCGTTATGCACTGGCTAAAACCCCTTGCTAAGGATATGTATGAAGGGAAAAAACTACCAAAAGGAGACCCTGAAACAATGGAAATTTTGTCCCTCGCTTCTGGTGGTGACGCGGAAACCCGCCCTTTATATGTTCACCTTTTGATGTACACCAACTGGTATGCGACGGAGGGGGCATTGGCAGATAGCATCGGTAAATACAACATGAAACTATTGGAGCGTTATCCCAAAGATGTTATTCGCTATTTCAAAAAGGCGGAAACGGATAAACGGTATGAAGATGCAAAAAAAGCATTTTTATATAACATCGCTTTTGAAATAAACAATCAAGACGACCCTATCGGCACGTTTGATGAATATACTGAAAAAGTATTGAAAGTTTATAAAAGTAAAGAGACCGACCCTATTGATGACTTGATGAAGTCTATTCGGAAGTTGATGAAGAAATAAAGAAAGTTGCCGTTAAAAATGCGCCGTTAGGTGCTGAATGTGAGTAAAACGCATTGTTTTACCCACATTCAGCACCTAACGGCGCATTTTAACACGCTATTTCAATTAAACCAACCTAAAAATCTACATTTTGAGCAACATTACTTTAAATCTCACGCGCGACCTCGTTTTTTTTGATGTCGAAACCACTGGTTTGAACGTTATCAGAGACCGTATTTTACAAATCGCTTTGGTCAAATACCCTAAAAATGGGGGCGACCCTTCGGAGTTATCCATGCTCATCAACCCGGGTATTCCCATTTCCGAGGAGTCTATGTCTATACACGGTATTTCTCCTAAAGATTTGGCGAATAAGCCTACGTTTCAGCAAGTGTCTAAGCAATTATTCGATTTTATCGGCAATGCTGATCTCGGTGGCTACAATGCTGCGCGGTTCGATATACCGATGCTGATGGAAGAATTCGCGCGAGTAGGCTTAGAATTTGACGTGTCTAAACGCCGTATCATTGACGTGCAGCGCATTTTTTACAAAATGGAGCCACGTACTTTGAAGGCTGCCCTAAAATTTTATTGCCAACAAGAACTAACTGATGCCCACGATGCCCTCGCCGATGTAAAAGCGACAGTTGATGTTTTTAAAGGGCAATTGCATTATTATGAAGGCAAAAATCTTTTTGATGAAGAAGGCAATACCATTGAAGAACCCATCAAAAATGATATACAAGCCTTACACGATTTTACCAACGATTTGCGTTTAGTAGATGCGA
>JAYVKQ010000521.1:0-2286 GCA_043768285.1 Saprospiraceae bacterium
TAGGCAAAATTGTCCATAAATGCCGCATTTAAGCTTAATAAATCGTGCAGCCAAGCTGATTCACGGGTTTTTATGGCGATTTTAATAATGCTATTTTCACTATTTAAATTTCCCTTTTTAGGGTTTGCCCAAGCAATAGACGCCACACCTTCTTTTTCAAAAACCTCAAAATTACCCTTTTCAAATTGAGGTAAATCACCTTCTATCACTTTAAACGATTCTACCTTATTTTTATCTATTTTAAGTGCTAATTGCAAGGCAACTAAAGTAGTATTTTTAATATTTAAATCAAAAACGTACTCTTTTCCAACTTCCAGTTTTTTATCTGTAAAATAAATATTTTCAATTGGCTTACTGTTTCTCACTGCTAAAGCATTTAAATCTGCCCTTGCGGAAAGGTTCACGTCGCCTACCTTTATTGCCATGAAATCAGCTTTATTCACGCTGGCTGTGAGATTAGTAAAATTAAGCACCTCGGGGAAATCATCCGCAAAAGGGTTTTTAATGTCTCTGAAAACATAGTTTTTAGGTAAAAAACGCCACGCCATATTATTCGGAAAACGGTTTATCCGCCTTAGAACAAGATTTCTAATTAAAAGCATATCGGAGCCATCAATTTCACCGTCACGATTGACATCGGCGGCAATCATTTGATATGGCGAAGTGAAAGGCTGTATGTCTAAAACATGCTTGCTGATAAGGGCAATATCGAATGTGGTTACGCCATTGGATACGTCATTATCCCTTTCTGCGCGAACACGATATGACCCACCCGATAATAAATTATTAAAGGCATATGCATTCGCTTGTACGACTCCTATGGAATCAGTCGGATTGTATATTTTGACCGTAGCCGTTACATTTTCACCACTTTCTCGATTGATTCCGCCAGATAATGACAGCAATGGAATATTAACACAATAATTACTATTATCTACAATTTTAATGGTTGTTGTACAGATGCTGCTATTTCCGCCCGCATCTTTCACAGATATTTGAACGGTTTTAGTACCCAAATCAGCGCAAGTGTAAGTTAGCGAAGTATTAGAACTTACCCCCACCGAGTTGTCGGGGTTAAAAACCTCAGTAATTGACCAAATGAGCGCATTTTGTGGCGTACAATTATCCGAGGCGGTTGCCAAATCGATTGGTAAAATCACCGTTTTTTTATCCGCACCAATTGAAATTGTTTTATTTGTAACGCACGTTATTGTTGGTTTGGTATCATTGACAGTAATGGTTTGGACGCACGTTTTGCGCTCTTGGGTATTTCCGTTCACCAATGTCCACGTTCTTTTTAGGATATAACCTTGATTGTTCTCGGTTTTTTCATCGAAATAAAGATAATCAATCGCACATGAAGCATCTTGTAATGATGCGCCATTTCTAACAAACGGCACGCCCGTACTGGCAATGGATGTATTAAAATTGCCTTGAACACAACTCACTACCACATCTTTCGGACATTCTACTTGGTTCAATTCAACATTTTTAACATAAATAACCCTTTGAACGGTGGAGCTATTATTAAAAGCATCGGTAGCCGTGTAGGTACGAATGACGATTTTCGCCGAGTTATAAGCTGATATCAAATTAAAGTCTTTATCCGCAGGAAACCCATCTGGACGTGAGTTGAAAGTTTGACCATTCGGGGCTACCAAAATTTTATCTATATAAGTAAAAGTGGTTTTACTACATTCATAAATGATATTTGGAAGGCTCAAATTCGGTAAAATATTGCCATTTCGGCTCAACTCGGCACACGTAATAATAGTATCCAATGCCGCATACGTAACAGGTGCTTTAGTGTCCACTACCGTCACCAAAGTAGAACAACTGTTATTAAAATTATCACTCACGGTTACTGTCAAGGTTTTACCTAAATCAGCACTTGTGATGTAATTATCCGTTCGGTTAGGAATGCGCGTATTGTAATAGCTTGCACAATAATAAGTGTTATCAATGAGTAAAGATGGCCCATCAATTATATTAATACACTGCCTTTCATCCAAGGCGATGGTCAAAGTCGGTAAACATTTTAAGCTATTGGAAGTCAATTGACCATTGACTCGAATAGTGAAATTACAATCGGCGGTGTTATTCGCCGCATCCGTAGCTCGATAGGATAAAGGATAAATGCCCGCACCGAAAGAAGTTCCTGATGTGTAAGACGCAAAAGCGTCTGTTCTCTTGAAAGTAGCTGAACAATTGTCTGATACTGAGGGGTCGGCAAATACGACCACACGGCTGCATTCAAAACTACCTAAAGTGAGGGTTTGACTCGGC
>JAYVKQ010000522.1:0-2578 GCA_043768285.1 Saprospiraceae bacterium
CCCGCTCACCCCGAAGTTAATAAGGTGATTGATGAAATTATTGCGACTGTTTTGGACGCTGGTAAAATCATCGGAACTGTGGCAGGAACAGCCGAACAAGCAAAGGCTTTGACCGACAAAGGGGTAACGATTATTTTAAATTCTGTTCAAGGTCTAATTGCTACTTCTGCGAAAGGTTTTATAAAAGATAGAATTGTATAAACTATTGATTTTCAAATTTCTAAATAGAATAAAAATGCCAACACTTATCGTCCTTTTTAATTTAAAAAAGAAAAAAACGGCTGTCAAAAAATATGAAAAATGGGCGCAAAAAACAGATGTGCCTACCGTGAAAGCCTTAAAATCCGTTGATGATTTCAAAGTCTATCGCATGGGCAATATTTTAGGCACTGAAAAAGCATCGCCTTATCAGTATTGTGAAATTATTGAAATCAATGATATGAACGGTTTGTTTGCAGATATTAGCACACCAACGATGCAGCAAGTGGCGGCTGAATTTCAAGAATTTGCTAAAAATCCCTTGTTTATTGTAGCGGAACAGTGCGCTTGACACCCCCTCTCGCTTTTATCGGGATATGCTATCAGTATTTTTAGTAAAAATGTGAATTTAAGATGTATCACTTAAAAAATAAAACAGTCATTATAACAGGCTCGGGCAGGCGTGGCGGCATCGGAGAGGCTCTCGCATTACGCTTTGCTACGGAGGGGTGCAATGTCGTCATCAGTGACATTGGCGCAGCCAAAGGCGAGCAATTTTCACAAGAACACATCGGCACAACCGAAGAAATGGAGGGTATCGCCCATGATGTACGGGCTTTGGGCGGTCAGGCAATATGTGTTCCCTGCGATGTGCGCTATGAAAATGATGTTGAAAACCTGATAGATAAAGCCGTAGAAGCCTTTGGGAAATTGGATATTATGGTCAATAATGCAGGCGTGGGTTATATCATGGAAGCATTTACGGAGTTTAAAGTATCAAGTTGGGACGCTGTGTTAGATGTCAATCTAAAAGGGGTGTTTTTATGCTCCAAACAGGCGGCTATTCAGATGATAAAACAGGGGCATGGCGGCTGCATTATCAATATTGCGAGCCAAGCGGCGAAGTCAGGCTTCCCTTTTGCGGCGGCATATACGGCTTCCAAACATGGGGTTCTGGGCTTAACCCGTTCCAATGCGATTGAATTGGGGAAGCACCAAATCCGTGTCAATGCCGTTTGTCCGAACCATATTACAACAGGTTTGGGGCATTGGCAAAACAAGTTTTTTAGTGAAAAATTAGGCTTATCGTATGACGATTATTTACAAGCCATTAAAGATAAAAACCCTTTGGGCAGAACAGGTTTAGTTGAAGATATTGCCAAAGCCTGTACCTTTTTAGCCTCCGACCAAGCGGCATATATTACGGGCGAGGCGATGAATGTGTCGGGCGGGGAGGAATACCATTGATTTAATAAGCCCTCTTTTGAAGATACGATTTTTGACTGAAAAATCAAACAGATACTGAGGGGGTACACGTATAATTAAAATAGACAATAAAAAATGAAAGGCACGGCACACGTTTACGGTGATAATATAGACACCGACCGCATCATCCCGGGCAAATACACAAAAACCCTTTACCTAACAACCCTTGCCGAACACGTCTTAGAGGATTTAGACCCTAATTTTTTAAAGACATTTAAAATCGGTGATATGGTCGTGGCGGGAGATAATTTTGGCTGTGGTTCTTCTCGTGAACAAGCTCCTGTGGCAATGAAAATGGCGGGCATTTCCCTCGTTATCGCCCGTTATTATGCCCGTATTTTTTTCAGAAATGCTATAAATATAGGCTTACCCGTTTTGGAAATTCCTGACCATGATATTGCCACAGGCGATGAAATTGAGGCAGATTTAGGGAGGGGTGTGGTCAAAAATTTGACGACGGGTAAGTCTTATAAAGCGGCTAAAATGCCACCCGTTATGTTGAATATTTTAAACGAAGGCGGCTTAGTGCCTTATTTGAAAAAGTATAAAAATTATCAACTTTCGTAGCTTCCCGTAGGTTCGGCTGAAGCCGAACCTACAATTAACAATCAACAATTTACTGTATGAAAAAACATATTTGGTTAGCCATAATCGCTTCTGCATTGGGCTTTTTTGTGGATTTATACGACATCATTATTTTAAGCATTGTGCGTAAAGCAAGCCTCTTATCAATGGGCGTTCCCGAGACGGAGTTGTTGTCAAAAGGCGTATCTCTTATCAATATCCAGATGGTTGGAATGTTGATTGGCGGTTTTATTTGGGGTATTATTGGTGACAAATTTGGGCGATTGTCGGTACTTTTTGGCTCAATTATTCTCTATTCCACCGCCACTTTTGCCAATGCGTATGCGGGAAGTTTTGAGATGTATTTGCTCTTGCGTTTCCTCGCAGGAGTGGGTTTGGCGGGAGAATTAGGGGCAGCCATAACGCTTGTGACGGAACAAATGCCCCAAAAATATAGAGGCATTGGACCCGCTATCATTGCAGGGTGTGGTATGTTGGGAGCGATTGCGGGGGCTTATGTTGGCGCGCGGTATTCATGGCAATTTACGTA
>JAYVKQ010000523.1:0-5523 GCA_043768285.1 Saprospiraceae bacterium
GCCTTATTTGTGACGAAATTGCGTATGCTTTTTTTAAAATTAAAATTAGCTCCAATCCCTTGCGCGATTATGAGCCACTGATTTCGCTGATTAAGGCTGATATTTCACTGATTTAATATATATTATTTTAAAAAAAATCAGTGCAAAATCAGCCAATATCAGTAAAATCAGTGGCTAAATAGAGCGACAGCGACTATGTTGTTAAATATTTAAAGTACCAATAAACCATCTTGCATCACCAAACGGCGGTCACTCATATTCGCTAATTCCTCATTGTGGGTGACAATAACGAAAGTTTGATTGAAATCTTCTCTGAGTTTGAAAATTAAATTGTGCAAATCCTTGGAAGAGGCTGAATCCAAATTGCCCGAAGGTTCGTCAGCAAAAACAACGGCAGGTTTCATCATTAAAGAACGTGCTACGGCAACACGCTGCTGCTCGCCACCCGAAAGTTCATTGGGCTTATGCTCTACCCTATTTTTTAATCCTAAATAATCCAAAAGTTCTAAAGCCCTTTTTTTGCTGCCCCCCTCAGTATCTCCATGAATGAGAGCAGGCATAATTACATTTTCTAAAGCCGTAAACTCAGGCAACAGATGGTGGAATTGAAAAATAAACCCAATATTACTATTCCTAAAAATGGCTAAATCTTTAGAACTTAGAGCAGAAATATTTTTATTATTCACTTCCACTTTGCCTTAATCCGCTACATCCAAAGTCCCTAAAATATGCAAAAGGGTACTTTTACCAGCCCCCGATTTGCCCACTATCGAAACCACTTCACCCTGTCCGATTTCCACATCTACCCCCCTCAGTACTTTGAGTGTTCCGTAGCTTTTTTCTAATCCTATCGCTTTTATCATTTGTTGTTCGTTATTATCGGTAGATTTTTAACTTTTTATCGATATTTTATCTGTAAATTATCTATTTCTTTAGTGAAATCGTTTATTTGATTTAAAAATTGGCTTTCATACTGATGGGTATTCAATCATTTTTATACCAAAAAATTCTCCTCATCCAAAACCCTTCCATTCTGACAACGAATAATCCGTGCAGGAAAGTGCTGTAAAATGCGGTAATCATGCGTAGCCAAAAGGACAGCAGTATTGTTATTGATAGAGAGATTGCGTAGCAGGGTGAGGATATCATCGCTCGTTTCGGGGTCGAGATTTCCAGTCGGTTCATCGGCAATGATGAGAGCGGGTTGATTCAATAGAGCGCGGGCAATCACTACGCGCTGCTGCTCGCCACCACTCAATTGATTGGGCTTTTTAGCGTTAAAATCGGGTAAACCGACGGAATTTAATACCGAATTGGCTCTTTCAAGCATTTGTGATTTGCTTGTCCAACCCGTCGCTTTTAATACAAAAAGCAGGTTTTCCTCTACATTTCTATCCGAAAGCAGGTTGAAATCTTGAAATACAATGCCCAGTTTTCGCCTTAAAAGAGGAATACTGCGCCGATTCAACTTTTTCAGATCAAAACCACACACCATTGCTTCGCCTTGACGCAACGATAAGGCGCCATAAAGCGTCTTTAATAATGTGGATTTGCCACTGCCCGTTTTACCGATAAGGTAGGAAAATTCACCTTCGGATATGGAGATGTTGATATCGCCCAATATCAGATTTTTCTCTTGATAAACCGACGCATTTTTGAGTTCTAAAACCTTATTGCCTTGCATTAAGTTATATTTTATGAATGTGCCCTGTGCCGAGTTCCTTGTGCCATTTACATCAAATGAATATTAAAAGTGGCACAAGGAACTCGGTACTCGGCGCATCTAATCACATTTAAGCTCAAATTTAGAATTGTTTATTATGAAAAAAAATTTAAAAACAATCTAAATTATGAATAAATAAATTGAATGACTTTCATCATTCAAATTCTCTGTAAATAAGTGTAATTTTGCATCATAAATAGTTGGCTACATATAAATACATTCAAATCAAAAGTTAAAATTTAAAATTCATTTAAAATGAAAACTATTCATATCGTTGCGCTCATTACCATCGCCATTGGCATCGCAGCCCTCACTATGCAAGCCAAAGATGTGGCGACTTATTCTAACTTTTCGGAAGCTCAAAAATCAACTGATAAAGTGAAAGTAGCGGGCAAATTGGTAAAATCCAAGCCCATTACTTACGACCCAGTTAAAGACCCGAATCAAGTGAGTTTTTATTTAACTGACCAGAAGGGTCAAGAAGTTTTTGTGCACCTTTTGAAGCCGAAACCTCAGGATTTTGAACTTTCTGAGCAAGTCGTAGTGACTGGTGAAATGAAAGGCGAAGTATTTGTTGCCAATGAAGTATTGATGAAATGTCCCTCAAAATATAAGGATGAGGAGATTTATATGAAAAAAAATAAGAAAGAATAAGGGTGTTTTTTTTTAGTATTAACATCATCATATTTGTTTGACTTAATAAATAATGGGAAATCCTCAAGTTCGCCCCCATGCCCCCAAAGGGAAATTTCATCTCAAAAAAACGAAAAATATGCCTTTTTTACAATTTAATCCCCCTTTGGGAGTATGGGAGCGAACTTGAGAATTGCCATTATTTACGAATCTATTTGACTTTATCATTTACGATTAAAATCGTAAATGTTGACAGCAATATTAAGGGACAATTTTAACCTGCCTAACGGCAGATAGATTACCCGAATACCAATTATAAACGCTCGAAAATTTTAACGCAACCATAAATTAATGGATATTCAATATATTGGAGAAAACCTTGTGCCACGAACTATTGGGCATCTTGGTATCGTTTTAAGCTTTGTATCAGCACTCTTAGCGTCTATTTCCTACTTTATTTCTACTCAAAAAAGGGAGAATCAACCTTTGTCAAACTCATGGCGCAGCCTTGGGCGGTGGAGTTTTGGAGTGCATGGCGTCGCCGTTTTATCGGTCATTGCCATGATTTTTTATGTAATGATTAATAAGCGTTACGAGTATTTTTATGCGCATTCGCACGTGGATGACCATCTGGATTTCCGTTATATTTTCGCCGCTTTTTGGGAAGGTCAAGAAGGGAGTTTTTTACTCTGGATGTTTTGGCACGTGGGGCTTGGCGCCTGGATTATACTGAGGGGGGATAAAAATGCTTGGGAATCGCCAGTTATTGCGACTTTAGCGTCCGTTCAAGTCTTTTTGTCGTCCATGATATTGGGTTTACATTTTGGTTGGGGCGAGCACATCATCAAATGGGGCAGCAACCCGATACTTTTATTGAGAGAAGCCAACGACGCACCCATTTTTGCCCAAGCCGATTATTTAGAAAAAATTAAAGGCTCAGCAAAAGGCTTAAATGCCCTTTTGCAAAACTATTGGATGACCATCCATCCGCCTACCTTGTTTTTAGGTTTCGCATCTACGACTATTCCTTTCTGTTTCGCAGTGGCGGGGCTTTGGACGAAGCGTTATACTGAATGGTTGCGCCCAGCTTTGCCTTATGCTTTGTTTTCAGGGGCGATACTCGGCACAGGTATCATGATGGGTGGTATGTGGGCGTACGAAGCCTTAAGTTTTAATGGCTATTGGGCATGGGATCCCGTGGAAAATATGTCGCTGGTGCCGTGGTTGGTGCTTGTGGCGGGTATTCATACGCATTTGGTAGCGCGGGCAACGGGGCATTCGGTGAGAGCGACCGCCGTTTTTTATATTTTGACCTTTTTAATGGTGCTCTATTCTACGTTTCTCACGCGCAGTGGCATCTTGGGCGACACATCAGCTCATGCGTTTACTGAAATGGGTTTGGAATGGCAATTGGTTCTATTTCAAATGTTTTATGTCGTTTTATCGGCTTTTCTTTTAATAAAACATTATAAACATATACCGAATCCCGTAAAAGAAGAGGCTGTAGCGAGTAAAGAGTTTTGGATGTTTATTGGTTCATTGGTCTTTATTTTATCCGTGGTTTTTATCACATTTACGACTTCCATTCCCGTTTACAATAAGGTTTTAGGCTATTTTAGTGAGATATTTCACTTTAAAAAGCCCAATTTCACGGCACCTTTAGACCCCGTGGCACATTACAATAAAACACAATTGTGGATAGGTATTTTCATGGGTTTAATTTCCGCATTTGCTCAGTTTTTAAGGTTTAAAGAGTTCAATTTCACTTCTTATAAAACCCCTTATTTAAAAAATATGGGCATTGCAGTAGCATTATCTGCTGTGTTGACGGGTTTGGGGTTGACGTGGATAGAAGCGACTGCATGGCAATATAAATTATTGCTTTTTGCGGGCGTTTTAGTCCTCGTGGCGAATATTCAATATGCGGTTACTTTCCTTAAAAACAATCCAAAAGCTTCGGGCTCGGCGGTTTCACACGTCGGATTTGGCTTATTGATAGTGGGGATTATGGCTTCTGGCATCAATAAAAATTGGATTTCGTCCAATCCGTTTGCCATGGAAGGTTTGGTGAATTTTGACAAGGAGCAAATGGGTAAGTACGTACTTTTGATGAAAGGAACTCCCCTCCGCATTAAGGATTACGAAGTGACTTACACGGGCGATACTTCACACAACAATCAACGCTTTGTCACCGTCGATTTCAAGCGAAAAGATAAGGATTTTAAAACGACTTTGGATTCATTTACTACCCACCCTTATTTTATTGTTGATAAAAAAACGGGTAAATTGACTCAAAATCCCGACACTAAGCATTATTGGAACTTCGATGTCTTCAGCATTGCCAATCTGCCCGCGGGTGAAATTGACCCCGAAACGGCTCGAAAAGAAGAAGACAGTTTGAAATATATTCACTATGATTTGGCAATAAATGAATCATTCAAACCCGCAATTCAAGATAAAATGACCCCTCAGTATTCCATTAAAATTGAGGGAATTGATAAAAATCCGACCCATCCGAAATACGTACCCGAAGAGAAAGATGTGGCTTTGGGTGTTAAAATGGTCTTGACAGACGAAAAAGGGCGCGAATTCCGCACTATGCCGCTCGTTTTACTGAGGGGGGAGAATATTTACCAACTTCCTGCTACCGTCAACGAAATAGGTGTCCGTCTACACGCCGAAGCAGGGCTTTTTGATAAACTTTTCATGCCTGAAAAAGAGTTGAAGTTTCAATCCTACACGCTCAAAGAAGGTGGCAGCGTAACGGTAAATGGTAAAACAGTCACTATCACGGGCGTGAATCCGAATGCCGTTCCGAAAGGTTTTAAAGTGGAAGCATCAGATTTGAAACTGGGTTTGCAACTTGACGTGAAAGCAGGAGATAAAACCTATCAAGCTGAACCGACTTACGTTATCAGAGGCAATTCGCCGATACCTGTGAGAGACGAAATAGAGGCGTTGGGTATGCACTTTGTGGTCTCTAAAATCAATCCTAATGATAAAACATTCGTTTTAGAAATAGCAGAACGCGACCCAAAAACCATGAAAATCCCAATAGCAATAGCTGAAAATGCACCTAAAACGGATTATATTATCTTAGAAGCCACCGTGAATCCGGGTATCAATTACGTGTGGGCAGGTTGTATTATGATGATGATTGGCTTGGC
>JAYVKQ010000524.1:0-14425 GCA_043768285.1 Saprospiraceae bacterium
CACGTAAACATAGCCTGATTTCACCAATGCAGGGGCGGTGAACGTGGCGTTCTGCTGCACGTAAACATAGCCTGATTTCACCAATGCAGGGGCGGTGAACGTGGCGTTCTGCTGCACGTAAACAGAGCCTAATACTTCAGCCAAATTTTCTGAAAGAACATCTATCCTTTGGGAGATAATCAAATCCCCATCGATATAAATTAATCCATCCGCGCTTATTTTATAAGAGATTCTCTCCTTATCAAGATATTTAATAAATTCTATTGTCATTTCTTCTCTCCCCTTATTGCCCAAGAGATTAGCCAAATCGCCAACTCTTTTAATGAAATTGCAGCAATACCCCCGCATACAAATCCAAATACAAAATCAATCATCGCATATACTCCATGTTGTTCTTTTCGTGGCGTTCCACCCATTTTTCGGCTTGTTCATAAGTCCAAGGCGTATCTGTGGTGCGCATGGCAAAAACAATTTCTTGAATTTGTTTGGTTTTGCTTTCGTCTTTGATTTTCTTGATTTGCTCTGGTGTCATCAGCCTGTATCCACTTCATAAGTTGCGATTTGAACGATTGCATAACCTGCCAAATTCACGGCTTTGTAAGCAAAAAATACTGCGATAATTGCGATTGCTATTTTCATTTTGCTTCCCCTAGACCTAATTGCAATTTTAACCTGTTGCGTGAGATTAAGGGCATGATATACCCTTTTTTTAATTGTGAATAAATGTTTACGCCCTCAATTTTAAATGTGTTAAATTTCAATTTTAACCCAAAAATAGTTGCTCTTGTTTTTTCAGGCGTAGCAAAAGTTTCATAGGGTAAAAAGCCTGTTTCAAGAAAGATTTTAATAACTTTCTCTTCATTTTCAGTAAAAGGAATTTCAGTTTGCAGGGGAATAAGGGTTTGCATCATTGCTTTTCTTTCTTATTTTTAGGTGTGTTTTTAGGATAAATATACATAACCGCATCGTGTTCCGCACAATAACAGAAATATGCTTTTGCACTTTTTTTTTACCACAATATTCATATTCTTCTTTCCTATTACTAAGGGAGTATATTATATACCTGCATGAATTAGCCTTTAAATCTTCT
This sequence comes from Saprospiraceae bacterium, assembly GCA_043768285.1. Taxonomy (GTDB): domain Bacteria; phylum Bacteroidota; class Bacteroidia; order Chitinophagales; family Saprospiraceae; genus JAAFJT01. The sequence goes on from JAYVKQ010000524.1 coordinate 1,091, forward strand.
ATTTTCATTTTAGTCTCCTTTCCATTTTAGTTTCCTTTTCATTTTGTTTCTTGTAACAATTCTATTAATTTATCCGCCATGCTCGCATAAGCAGCATAAGCAGCGTCATCCGCATAAGCAGCGTCCGCCGCCGCACGAGCCGTATAAGCAGCAGCCTCCGCCGCACGCGCCACTGCACGAGCCGCCGCATCCGCCGCATCCGCCGCATCCGCCGCATCCGCCGCATCCGCCGCATCCGCCGCATAAGCCGCATAAGCCGCATAAGCCGCATAAGCCGCATAAGCCGCATAAGCCGCATAAGCCGCATAAGCCGCATAAGCCGCCGCATCCGCCGCACGAGCCACACGAGCCGCCGCATAAGCCGCATAAGCCGCATAAGCAGCATCATCCGCGCGAGCCGCCGCATAAGCAGCGTCAGCTGCACGCGCCACCGCATAAGCCGCATAAGCAGCATCATCCACACGAGCCGCACGCGCCACTTGCGCCCATTCTTCCTTACTTGGGGCATCGCCGCTTAACCGCCGTTCATAAAGTCTAGCCCCTGAATTAATTGCGGCTAAAACATCGGGGAATCCCTGCGCGTGTTTCGTAATTCCGCTTGGGTCTGTTAATACCCACAATACGAACTTATCACATATTTTTGACAAATCTGCATCTTGGGGGATTGCTTCAAAAAGACGCACTGTCCATTTATCCGAAAGTTCTTTTGGCAAACCTTCGAAAATTTTATCTTGTAAATACGCTAGGTTTTCAGGTATTCCGAACAAAACCCCTTCCGCTTTATGGCGGTCTGTGCCCGTATTCTTAACATATTCCTGCACCATGCAACCAACTGAACAGCCCTTTTGTGTTTCGTAATCCCAATATTTGCCCTGGATAAACCTATCCGCTAATTCATGCGCTTTGGCTTCCGCAATGGCTTCATCACGGGTTTTTAGTGTATTTTTAAACGCTAGTAATTGTGTCATTTCGTTTCCTTTTTCTGTTGTGTTTTTATCTAAACTAAGATTAGAAAATATTATAAAACTAGTCAAGAACTATTTTACTGTTATCTTCATTTTTTCGCAGATGGGGATACGCGCGGCATAGGTAATCTATTCTATTTCCCCATTTATAAAGGGGTATTTGGTCAAAAGGCGCGAATATCGAATTTCGTGCGGGCGTGCTATTCACCCCTTGCAGTGTTATAAAATAACGCAACATGCTATTTTTATTATCGTAATTAGTAATTAGTTTTAAGCGGTTAGGGTCTATAGGTGATAAAATTAAAGCTAAATGCTCTTTTTTGAATTTTCTAAAGTCATATTGCGCCTTTGCTCTTATTTTAGCTATTTCGTGATTTGCGATTAGCATATATAAAAAACGATTTTCGGAGAATAGCGCAATTTGGGCGGCGTTCAAAAAGTCAAAAGGGGTTAACATTTTTGCACCTCTTGTTTTCGCAAGTTTTTATGCTCCGTATCTATGATTACAAACGCTTCCCTGACGGTGCGCCCTTGCGCCAATAGTTCTTGACATCGGTAAGAGTCCATAGTGTTCAGCATACGGTCTTCGGCTTCACAATCCTGCTGGGTATCGCCCCATGTGTCATCTTCATATTTGTAGCTTTGATAATGCGTCATTTTCTTTACTCCTTACTATCCTCGAAATCATAACATTTTTGGTGAAGTTTCGCATAATTCTTTTATCTTGTTTTTCATCTCATCCCCCTAAATTCGTATAGGCATAATAATAAATAATTTATTACCATCTTCGCTATCAACGCGCATCGGTGAGTTTGCGTTTTGAATATATCCAGTGCCTTTAATTCCACTGCTGGCTAGATATTTGTAATTTAAACCAATTTTCAAAGGGTAAATATCGGCGCATAAAAATTCAATAGGATTTTCTTTTTCAGAAAACACCGCCGTGTTACCCTCAAAAATTGTGCGAAAATCTCTTTTGTTCGGGTGTTTACTGAATATTTTTGCCATTTCCGCATAATTCGCGCTATCGAATGAAAAACTTTGTGTTGCACCAATATTCGGTATTATTCTCTGATAATCAGGAAATGCGCCATCTATAGCCTTGCAATTAATTACAATATCCTCAGATGTAATTGAAAATCTGCTAGTTGTTTTTGTGATTGTCACATCGCCTTTAGTATTTTTTGCAGCTTTTAAAAAAGTCTTAACGGCAATAGTTGGCAAAATAGAATCGAGTTTTTCACTAAATTTATGCGCCGTTTTAATTTTATGTAGCGTATGACCATTAGTAGCGACAATAGAATCCTCATGAAAACACACGCCGTTTAGATAATACCGTGTTTCCTCTGGCGAGATACTGGGGTACACAAAAGCTAATGCCTCATATAATTCTGCAACTGGCATCTTCACTTGCCACTGGGCGTCCGGTTCCCGCTTTGTAATTGGAAAGGCGACGGCATCGAAGGGCGATTGTATGTTAATATTGTCTAAAATAGATGGTCTGTATAGCCCATCTGGCAAATCGGTTTTTAGACTTAAATCGCAATCCAAATTCGTGACACGCAGCACGCCTTCTTTCACTAATATATTTTGCAAGATTGGCGTTCGGCTATGGCGTGGTAGCACCGTTTTAATTGCGGCGATTTGTTGTTTTGTAAGGGGGGGTAGGGTATTCCTCATTTTATTTGTTCCTTATGCTGCTAATTTATGTTTGTGGAAAAGGGAGAGTATATGCGTGGCAAGATATTTCCAATATTTCGTTAGAATTTCATTCTCTCGTTGCTGTGTTGAATTTGGGCGCAGTAGCCCCCATTTAATGGCGAGCTCTAAAATTTCACGATTGTAAAATGCACCGCGTATTCTTGGTAAAAGTGTTTCTCTTTACGGTTTTTTGCAACTGTGTCGAAGTTTTTTTGTGGTGTAATTTTTGCTGTTTGTGTCATTTTATTAGTTCCTTTCATGTCTCTGGGTGGGGGGATTCAAAAACGCCTTGCGCTAAATCAAGCAAACTTTGCGCGTGTGCAACGGTTAAGCCGTTGTGTTCCGCGAATACGGCAAGCGTTGCATAATTATTAACCCAATCCATATATAAATAGCTTAGATAATCACGGGCTTGAGCTAGTTGTTTTTGTGGTACAGATACTGAATTTATCATTGTGTTTATTCCTTTTTTTTGTGTCGTTAAATTATATAAACATACTTTAAACAATAGTGCAATACTTATTTATTATTTTTGTTACTTTTTTTTGATTATTTTCAATAGTTCATATATTTCAAAGACTTGAGGGCAATAAGCTTGTGGATAACTTGCACCTGATTCGCACATATAGGGCATTTTTCCCTTATTCTTTATATGTTCGGCGAAAATTGCACAAGGGGCGCATGTGATTCTTACGTGAAATACTAATGGGAGCGTGGGAGCGTGGGAGCGTGGGAGCGTGTGAAGCAAGAATCATGCCAAGTGAATTTTAGAAGGGGAATGTTCGCGTGTAGGTTGTGGGATTTGTGGCAAGTGCCTATTTTTGGGCAATAACCCACTTGCCAGAGAAAAAAAATAGTTGTTTAGAATCATAGGGTTGTGCTGGCAAGTGGATGTGGTAACTCGATTGGCAATTGGGGAGAAAAAAATCGACTTACCAGTTTTTCGCCACAATTCCGCCATAATTGCTTGAAATTGTTACAAAAGAAGGGGAGGTAAAAGAACTAAAATTTTAAAGAATATGGCGAGAATAAGGCAGTTTTGTGGTAAGTGGATTTGAAAGTGCCGAAATTGAAATCGAGTTACCACATCCACTTGCCAGCATAAGTAATTGAGATTGCACGGGTTATTCGCAAAGGTGGTAAGTGGGTAAGTGGGTAAGAAATAGGGTTATATGTTTGATAGTAAACAAGAATTTAGGATATTTTTACTTTATTTTACTATTATATATATATAATAGTAAATATATAGAACAATATAGGAACATTAATTATTGTGAATATAGGTATTTTTTTATTATTTACAGTTCACATAATGTTCTAAATAAAATATATATATAGGTTTTGGGAAGCCATTTTGACTTGCCGGCAGCAGCAGCGGTTGCAGAAAATACAACCTGAATTTCTAAACATTTGACAATAGCCGCGACACACGTGCAAATTAGGCGCATGAAAATATTGGCGATAGACTTGGGGCTAAAAGGAGCTGTAGCCCAGCTCAATGGGCGGGAGCTGATGTCCGCGCGGAATCTCCCCCTCCACAATCGGCTCCCATGCGCCACGACTCTTGAGCCTCTGATTAAGCAGTGCGATATATTAGCCATAGAATCCGTTAGCGCGAGTCCTAGAGCCTCTGGCGCGTCAGCCTTTATACTGGGTAGCCATTTCGGCGCGATGGCACTCCTTGCCCATTTATGTGGCATTAAACCGCTATGGGTCGCGCCGACTGTATGGAAAGCAGGGCTGAAGCTATCCGCCAGCAAGAGCGAGAGCCTCACAAGAGCTCGGGGCTTATGGCAAGATGTCGAGATACAACATGACGGGCAGGCAGAAGCCGCATTACTCGGGCTTTATGCTGCATTGCACAATAGACTATGATACTACTAACCTATTGATATATAAGAACAATAAACTAAGGTATGCAATATCCGCATAGCTTGTGACACGTGGCTTAGGTTGGGCGGGGGACATGGGGCAATGGGCGAGAGCCCCCCCCTAGGGGGGGGGGTATAGACGACGCCGCCTTGTGCGTGGGGCATCCGCGCCCAAATTCTATAGTCTTCAGTTCTATAGTCTTCAGTTCTATTTTTCTTTACCCCCCCCCCTATAGCCTATTGACAATCGGGCTTTATAGAATATAGGATTATAAAATGAGGCAAGAAATTATCCCGCCAAGAGAGCGAGCTGCGCTAACAGTAATAGCGCAAACGACTAATAATTTTGTGCGGCGCGTTGCGATGTTGGAAGACGAAATCACGCTACTTGCGCCAAGAGCGATTGCAAAATTATCTGAACTTATAGACGACCCAAATCCTGCTATTGCTTTGAGTGCGGCTAAGGATGTATTAGATAGGACTTTAGGCAAGGCTACTATACGCGTAAAGCAACATGTTGAGGTGCAATCATTACACAATCAACACCACGCTGCGTTAATGGGGCTAGCGGAAGCGGTGCAAATCAACACTCCAGAAATTTATACTGAATACGCTGAATACGCCGAATACGCTGAATATACGGAAACCTTGGCAAGAGAAGAAAATGAGTAATAACTTCGCCTTTGCTGAGCAATCACCTCATACGGAATCGCCTTTGCCCGATATGACAGCAGCCTATCGTAAATTTATCGCTGCGTATTCAGACAACCCAGTTGCTTTTGTGGAGAACGTGCTAAAAGCAAAGCCATTGCCATGGCAAAAAGACTTTTTGAATGCAATTGCTAAAGGCGAGAGGCGCATATCAGTGCGAGCGGGGCATGGCGTGGGCAAATCAACAGTATGCGCATGGGCGATGGTATGGCACATGCTCATGCGTGCGCCCCAGAAAACAATATGCACGGCTCCTACAAGTTCACAGCTTATGGACGCACTATTCGCAGAAGTCAAAAGATGGATAAACCAGCTTCCAGACTTTCTGAAGGAATTATTCAACGTGCTTTCAGACCGCATTACGCTGATAGCTGCGCCGGAGTCCTCATTCATATCTGCGCGAACGTCCTCAAGAGAACGCCCCGAAGCACTGGCGGGCGTGCACTCTGAGAATGTGTTGATTATTTGCGATGAGGCAAGCGGTATCCCAGAGGAAGTATTCCAAGCGGCGGTGGGCTCTATGTCAGGGCACAACGCCTGCACTATTCTCATAGGCAATCCCACCCGAAATGTAGGGCTATTTTTCAAAACGCACCATGGGCTGAAACACGATTGGTTCACGATGAAAGTATCGTGCGTAGATATTCCATTGGTAGCAAAAGACTTTTTGTTACAAGTTGCGCAGACCTATGGGGTGCAGTCCAACGCCTATCGCGTGCGAGTATTGGGGGAGTTTGCCCTCGCGGATGACGATGCGCTTATCAGTGCGGAAACAGTAGATAGCGCAATGTGTAGGGACATAGAGATAGACCCCCAAGCCCCTCTTATCTATGGGCTGGACGTTGCGAGATACGGTTCGGACAGGACAGTGCTATGCAAGAGGCAAGGGAACGTAGTTTACCCGTTGCAGGTGTTGGCGGGACGAGATTTGATGGAAACTGTGGGCTTTATTATGAATGAGATAGAGTGCGATATGGATTTGCTAAAGAAACCCACGCAAATTAACATAGACAGTATTGGTTTAGGGGCAGGGGTAGCCGACCGCTTGCGGGAAACCTGTGTGCGGTATAACATAGACATTAGGGACGTAAATGTATCGGAAAGTTCGGCGATGAACATAAAAGCCAGCCGCTTGCGGGACGAGTTATGGATGGCGGTGCGTGATTGGCTTGCGGCGCGGGCGTGCAAATTGGAGAAAGATGATACGTTACGGGCAGAATTATGCGCGCCGACTTACACTTTTGATTCGCAAGGAAGGCTCAAGGTCGAATCAAAAGATATGCTAAAGTCAAGAGGGCAAAGGTCGCCAGATTTAGCGGACTCTTTAGCTTTAACCTTTGCGGGGGTGGGGGCGTATGTAGGTGGGAGGGCGTATAAGATGTCAAACGCACCTCTTTCTCGGGGCATAAGAGGGATAGTATAAATTCACTTGCACGGAAAAACAAAGCAGTATACCGTATTATAACTCTAGCAGAAAGACGTTTTCATTATGAAAAAACCTACAAAAAAACCGATGCCTACGTCAGTATTAAAACCATCAGCTAAACCTACACCTTCTTTTACCCCTACCCCAAAATCTAAACCAAAGCCTTTTTCTTTCGGCGCGCCTACTACAAAAAAGAAAAAATAATGTCAGAAGAAAAAGAACCTATAGATGAGGAAGGTTTAAAGGCTGTATTGTCTAGTTATTACAGTGCAGCGAGTTCTTACATAGACACGACTATCGCGCCCGAGCGCATTAAGGCGATGGAGTATTATCACGGCAAAACTTTCGGAAACGAAGTTGAAAATCGTTCTCAAATCGTAATGACCGAAGTCCGCGATACTATTTTAGCAATGATGCCCTCGCTACTGCGTATTTTTACTTCTGCGGAACGCCCAGTAGAGTTTATTCCGAATAGTGAAGCAACTGTAGATTTAGCAGAACAACAAACAGATTATATAAACCATATTATCTTACAAGATAATGATGGATTTATGATATTTTATAATACTATAAAAGATGCTTTGCGGAGTAAGACTGGTATTTTTAAATGGTGGAGAGAGCAGAGTAAAACAGTATCAGAATACGAATTTACGCGTTTAACAGAAGAACAGATGGCGATGCTAGCGCAGCAAAAAGGCGTTGAGGTTATAAAAGCCGAGCATTACCTTGACCCTGATTGGCACGTCCCCCCGCCGCCGTCCCCGCCAATGCTCCAGCAGCCTTTAATGCTAGGGCAAGGCGCACCTCAATCCGCAGTCCCCCCGCAGCCATATACCCCTCCCCCCGCGCCAGTGCTATATGATGTAAAAATCAGAAAAACAGCGACAGACCCGCGTCAATTCAGAGTGGCGGCAGTGCCCCCAGAAGAATTAATATGGGATTCTAGGGCGAGGAATATTAGACACGCAGATTATGCAGCGCACCGCCAGTTGCAATCTATTCAAGATTTAAAAGCCCTTGGCTATGACGAAGAAGTGTTAGAAGATAATATCGCTACGAATTTACGCTTTGGTATAAATAGCGAAGCGCAAGCCCGTGCGCCCGAAGATACAATGTATTTAAATAATACATTTATGACAAACGAAGACGCACGGAAAGTTTTATACGTAGAACATTATGTGCGGATAGACCAAGATGGCGATGGCATTGCGGAAATCCGTAAAGTATGCACTATTGGGGAAGATGGGGGTTTCGTTATCTTAAACAACGAAATTGTAGATGAAATTCCATTTTCTATTATTTGCCCAGACCCAGAGCCTCATAAAATAGTAGGGGAGTCCATCGCCGACCAAGTAATGGATTTGCAATTGCTGAAATCCAACATTATGCGGGGAACTTTAGACAGTCTTACACAATCTTTATTCCCCCGCACAGTAGTAGTAGAACATAATGTTAATTTAGATGATGTGCTAAACCAAGAAATGGGGGCGGTCATTAGAGAACGTGTGGCGGGCTCAGTGCGCACATTAGAAACTCCGTGGCTAGGGCAACAAACTTTACCTATGATGGATTATTTGGACGCGACACGCTCCAGCCGAACAGGCGTAACAAAAGCCAGTCAGGGCTTAGACGCGGAAGTATTGCAATCTACTACTAAAACGGCGGTAAGTGCTACAATCAGTGCAGCGCAAGAGCGCATTGAAATGGTGGCGCGTATTTTCGCGGAAACAGGTATTAAAGATATGTTCAAAGGGCTTTTACGCCTTGTAACACGTTATCAAGATCAAACACGCATGGTGAAACTCAGAGGTAAATGGGTAGAGATAAACCCTGCGTCGTGGGATTGTGAGTTAGATGTATTAGTGAACGTAGGGCTAGGACAAGGTTCAGTCCAAGAACGGATGCAGGGCTTACAATTTATCCTTGCGAAGCAAGAGCAAGCCATCACCGCAGGTGGGGCGCAAAATCCTTTAGCAAACTTAGCGCATTACCGCGCAGGGTTAGCAAGTATGTGCGAGTTAATGAATATTAAAGACGCAAGTAAATATTTTGCGCAATTAGGGCAAGCCGAAGCGCAACAAATGGCGCAACAGGCGGCGGAAGCCCCCAAACCCGAAGACCCCTCAGTTCTTTTAGTAAAAATAGAACAAAACAAAATCCAATTAAAAGCACAATCTGATGCGGCTAAACTTCACCAAGACGGGGTGCTAGCTACACAAAGATTACAACAAGAAAGTGTTATCACTGCGGAACGATTAAAATTAGAACGCGAGCAGATTGAGTTAAACGCGCAATTAAAAATTATGGAAATTGAGTCAAGGTATAAAACCCAAATCGAAGCTACAACATTACAAACAGACGCACAGAAGCTACAAACCCTTGCGACAAAAGACATTGCTGATAAACAACATGGACTGAACGAGGCTACTGCTCTCCAGAACCATAGTCAAACACATAAAAATATGATTAGTGAACTTTTAGAAGGAGTGAGTGAGGTATTCAATGCAAAGCCCCACGCTTAAAGATGTAGGAGCGCAACTTGCGCAATATCTGTTAGCGAAAAGAAGCTCACCTGAAGCCCCTTTGCCTGTCCCCCTGCCTGATGTATCATCAGGGGCGGAAAATATGTTAAGCCAAATATTAGCTATTCTTTTGCAAATGTTAGAGCAAAATAGACAAGAGAACGAAGTGATAAAGACGGCGGTCTTGCAATCTATGGCGGCGACAAATTCTTTAATTCATTTACTCTCCTCTCCAAAACAGATTATTAGCGATAAAGAGGGCAATCCTATTCGTGTTGAGGTGGTAAGATGACAATTACATTAAAGCACAAAAAGACAAATACTATCGCAAGTTGGACACAAACGGAGTTAGATACCGCTATCGCGAAAGGATACTTTCCCGCAGGGGCAACGCTTGCGGATATTGTTTTGTCAAGCGACTGGAATGATGAGCATATAATAGAAGGGTTTGAGCAGGAGGTTATAAACAATTCAGTTGCAAAAGTCAGGCAATTTACCAATCTCGCTGCGCCAATTGGTGAAGTGTTTCGTTCTAAGAACAATAATCAAACGCTTGCGGTGAAAGACCAAAGTCACAAAGTCCATTATTTATATGATGATGGGTTTGAGATTGTAACGCGGGATTTTATGCCAGATTGGCGGCATAGGAACTTGTTATTGAAGCAAGGAGCAGTGACCTACGTTGTTTGGTTACCAGACCCGCAAGAATATGACGGAAAATCCTTCACCTTTCTAGTTGGCGAAGAATTTACCATTAACATTAAAGGTAAATTTTTAAGCGGGAGCAGCAAATCGCTAAGCACAATAGACGAGTTTTTAACAATCATCGCACTGGACGGGTTCTGGCGCACAACATCACATGGAGTATTCTAATGCCAAGTTATTCAACAAACCCAGCTAATAATGACATTATCAATGATATTAAAGGGGCTATGCTACGGTACTCTAAAAAAATTGTAACAGAAGAAAACCCAGCAACTAAGCCGCTCGCGTATGCTAAGCGTATGAAGTTGGCACGTGAGTTCCATCTTGATGGCGATGAATACGCTAAACGTGCACTTGATTTGTTTTTAGGTATGAATCTTAATGTGATTGTATCCGCAAACGGAGATTTATATGCGTATATTATTGAAGGTGGAGGAGCAGGCTTTAGCCTATTCCAAGCAAAGGTCGCAGTAAATTCATCAACCTATGAAGACGCAAGCTACGACACTGGTCTGAGTGTTTGGGATTTTCTGGCAGGGGTTAATCAAGGCGATATTGTCTGATGTTCAGCGCATTTCAGTCTAATGCCTTTCAGAACAATTCGTTTCAAATTGTAAGGGTTGAAGAAGCAGGTGGTGGCGGAGGAAAAGTAAGCAGAGAAAAAAAATATCGTGTAATTACAGATAGACCTTCTTATTCTGAAGCATCTAATCAAATGTCGGAAATGTTTGAAACTTTAATAAACAAAGAAAAAGAGAAAAAACAAATAAGGACACAAACTCTTTCTAAAAACAAAAATAATCTTTATCTTCTTTTATTACTTGGAGATTAAAAAATGGAATTGACACAAGAACAGGTTACCGCGGGGGCAAAACGCATTATAGAAGACCCTGTTTTTCAGTACACTGTATTATATATTGAAAAAAACCTATATGAGGATTGGAAACACGCGCCTAAAGACCAATGGGGTAATATTCACGCGGAAACTCTAGGGCTTAAACGATTGCAAACCACCTTGCAAAATTTGGCGATGGCAGACCAAATAAAAAAATATAATCAGAGGGTATTGCCAAACCCTACAACTTGAGGTAACATACTATGGAAGACAGTATCAGCAAGCTGCAAAGCACTGAATTATCTGCCGACAATCAACTTTTAGCTTTATTATCTGCGGAAGCAGGAAATAATAAAAAAGAAAGTATTCCATCTTCAACCCCAGATTCGCAAGACGATTTAGAAGAAGTTCTTGAAGACGAAAGTCAGCAGGAAGAAGTTTCTGAAATAGAAAGTGAAGAAGCTGAAGAAGATACGGAAGAACCCTTAGACGACACTGAAATTCCTTTGGACACACTCGTCACCATTAAAATAAATGGCAAGACTGAGAAAATCCCTTTAGAAGAATTACAGAATGGTTATCAAAGGTTTGCGGATTACACGCATAAGACTCAAGCAGTAGCAGAAGAGCGTAAAGCGGTTCAGTCCGAGCGTAACGAAGTTAATCAAGCGCGTAGCTTTTACCAACAAATTCTTCCTAAACTCCAGCAGCAGCTTACTCAAGGATATGAGCAAGAGCCAAACTGGGAGCAGATGATACAGGACGACCCTGTCGCTGCGTTTGAGGGAAAATTACGTTGGGATAAAAGAAAAGAGCTTATAGCTTCAACGTATATTGAGCAGCAACGTATCAATGCAGAAATTGAGAAAGAACAGCAAGCTGAATACCAACGCACTGTTCAAGAACAATCCCAATTACTAGTAAAAATGATTCCTGAATGGAAAGATGGGCAAACGTATCAAAAAGATTACGCAGAAATAGCTAATTTTGTAGGCTCTCATTCTAAAGCCGTAGTGTCGGGGGAAGAATTAGCAACCTATACAGATGCAAGAAGTCTTTATCATTTAAGAAATTCTATGCTTTACGAAAAGCTGAAAGCCTCCGCGCCAAAAGCTACTGAAAAGCAAAGTCCTACGTTAAAACCCAGTGCGCCTGTGAACCAAAATTCAATTTACAAACAGATAGATGAGGCTGAACGTATGTTGAAGGAAACAGGGGATTCTGAGTTCTTTTATAAAATAGCAAAACTGCAAGGAGAACTTGCAAAACGCAAAGCCAAATAGGAGATTACTATGGCAGCACCTACCAATACAATCAGTCGTTATTCAACTACTCGTTCTATTCGTGAACAATTAGAGAATAAAATTTATGATTTATCCCCAACAGACCGCCCTTTAACTGCAAATATTAAAACAGTTAAAGCTACAAACACTTTTGTAGAATGGCAGACTTCTACTCTTGCTACTCCTGTAGCGAACAACGCGCAGATTGAAGGTGATAACTTTACCGCCATCGCTCGCACTCAGCCCGCGCGTGTAGGAAACTACACACAAATATCCGCAAAAGGCTTTATTACTTCGGGCACTGCTCGAGTCGTAAATACTGCGGGATACGATGATATTTATGTAAGAGAACTTGGACGTGTGGGGCAAGAACTTTTGCTCGATATTGAAGCCTCCTGTTATTCTAACCTCCCCGCTAACGTGGGCGGCGCGGGAACGGCGAGGGTATCCGCAGGGTTGCAAGCGTGGCTCACTTCCAACACTAATGGCGGTGCAGGTGCGGTGAATCCTACGCTATCAGGTGGCGCGAATGGCTCGCCAGCAACAGGGCGCACGGCAGGGACATCAAGACCTTTTACTGAAACAATTTTGAAAGATGCACTTCGTGTATGCCGTCAAAATGGTGGAAAGCCAAAAATGTTGCTAACTACTTTAACAGGTAAGCAAACTGTTTCTGGCTTTGCAGGTATCGCACAGAACCGTGTGGATATTGCCGACCGCGAAATGGGCATGATTATTGGGGCGGCGGATATTTATGTTTCTGATTATGGGCAATTAGCCGTTGTGCCTTCTACTCATATGTCAGTTGCGGGGGCGGCTCCAAGCACTGCTTTCCTAATCGATAAGAACTACATTCATATGGCAAATTTACGCCCTGTGCATACTCAAAAACTCGCTAAAACAGGCGATGCCGACCAAGTTAATGTCGTATGCGAATGGACGCTTCAAGTAAATAACGAAAAAGCCCAAGCAGGTATTTATGACTTATCTAACGCCTAATATACAGAATAACGAGGGGCTAAGCCCCTCGTTAGTTTCTCCTGAAGATTTCCGTTTCGTCCATGGTAAAGAGTATTTAGTATCTAGTTCTTGGCTTTCAGGCGAACAAATTTTTGTGTCTAAAGACGAAGTGTCTAAAGAATATGTTATTCGTAGAAAACAAAATTATACGCCTGTTCTAGCGAATAACTATGCGCAACAAACGCAAGAAGACAATCAATCGAAAAGATTTAATTTAAACGCCGAAGTTTTTCATAAAAAAGTAGCGAGTATTCCTCTATCTGTGTATTTAGACCTAGAAGCTAAAGGCATTTTTG
>JAYVKQ010000525.1:0-5162 GCA_043768285.1 Saprospiraceae bacterium
TTTTAATATATTCATTATCAATATTTTATGAAATTTTGAATACGTTAAATTTATGCTAAAATAGGGGGGGGGTGTATATCTTATAAACAATCCAACGTCATAAACTATGATTAACATTATTTTTCAAAAAATCAATAAAAAAATAAGATGAAAAAAATCATTCTTTCGGCTTTTGCTTTAATATTAATATGCCAAGCCATAGCGCAAACAGGTACAGCAAAGGCAGCCGCTGCACCAACTGCAAGCTCTAAGTTTTTTACCAAATCAGGTAAAGCATATTTTTCGGCAACATCTTCTCTTGAAAAAATTGAAGCGACTACCAATAAAACGACTGCGGTTATTGACTTAGCGGCGGGTAAGGTTGAAGTGAAATTACTCATCAAAACTTTTCATTTTGAAAAGGCTTTGATGGAAGAGCATTTTAACGAAAATTATTTGGAAAGTGGCAAATTCCCTAATGCTTCTTTTGCAGGTGATATTGTAGATGCTAAGTCCGTAAATTTGGCAAAAGATGGTATCTATGTCGTAAAAGTGAAAGGCAAATTGACCATGCACAACGTGACAAAAGATATTGAAACGACAGCTGCCGTAACCGTCAAAGGTGGTGCCGCAACGGGCGCAAAAACAGAATTCGTTACTAAAATGGCAGATTATAATATTGCAATACCTACAGCCGTCAAAGAAAAAGTTGCTAAAGAAGCTAAAATCAGTATTGATTTGGCTTTGCAACCATTGAAATAATTATTGGAGAGATTTAGAGATTAAGAGCTTTGAGAGATTATTAAGTAGTTCTACTTTAGCACTTTAAAAATCTATAAAAATCCAAGAATGTTTTTGATTTTCTTTTTATAAAAAATTGTAAATTTTTTATAAAAAGAAAATCAAAAACACCCCTCCCGCTCTGCCAAGTGGGAAGACAATTCGTAGTTTTTTTAGAGTGCCAAAGTAGAAGTAGGTAGATGTAAATAATCGACAATTTTATTTGTCATAATATATTGATAATGAATACATTACAACTCGTACATCGTACATTTATTATCGTACATCTACATAATAGAGTTTAAACAGAGAAGGCACAGAGTTTCACAGAGTTTTTTTATCATACAATCTCTGTGAAACTCTGTGTCTTCTCTGTTTAAACTCTGTGTAATAATCTCTCAAAGCTCTTAATCTCAAAGCTCTCAATTTCTAATCTCACAATCTCCTATTAATCATGATTAAAAAATTACTTGTAAGCATACCCCTCAGTATTTTTGCCTTTTCTAACTACGCGCAAACCAGCCTATTAGACCAACTCGGCAAAGATGAGGAGGAAATTGAATACGTCAAATACAGTTTCAAAACCAACCGTATCATCAATCTACATTCCCTCGAAAATACGGCAAAAGGCGTAATGGATGTCAAAATTTCGCACCGATTTGGGACTGTTGATGATGGTTTTTACGACCTATTTGGTATGGATCAAGCGACCCAACGCATTGGTGTAGATTATGGTTTAACTGACAATCTGACCATTGGTGTTAATCGTAATAGCGTCAAAAAAGCCTATGATGGCTTTGCAAAATATCGGTTTTTGCGCCAAAGTACGGGCAAAAAGAATATGCCTATCACGGCAGCCGTCCACGCCGGCATCGCTTTAGAAACGCAGCGATTTGATGACCCAACCCGTGTTAATTATTTTTCATCACGCCTATATTATGTCGGACAACTTTTAGTAGGACGCAAATTCAATGATATATTCACACTCGAATTAGCACCTACCATCGTACATCGTAATTTGGTGAAAACGCAAGCCGAAAAAAATGATGTCTATGCAATGGGTGTTGGTGGTCGCATACGCCTCAGTCGCCGCGTGACATTTAATGGGGAATATATCTACGTATTGCCTAACCAATTGGCACCCGAATTTAAAAACTCACTTTCCATTGGTTTTGACGTAGAAACGGGCGGTCACGTATTCCAATTCCATTTTACGAACTCTACTTCAATGTCTGAATATGGCTTCATTACCCAAACAGAAAAAGATTGGGGCAAAGAGGCTATTCGCTTTGGCTTCAATGTGTCGCGGGTGTTTACTTTGTATGACCCAAAGGGCGAGAAGAAAAAAGAAAAGGCTGAGTATATCAAAGTGCAGTAAAAATTAAGTTAACGAGAGTTCGGAGATTAGAGAAAAATAGGGAACTGTCGTGGCTACGCCACTTTGAGATACCTTTTTTGATGTAATTTCCTACCGAAGTGTTGTGGCTATGCTACTTTTGAGAATAAAACCTTTGCTCAAAAGTGGCGTAGCCACAACACTTCGGTAGGAAATTTGCGTTTACAGCTTTTATGGAGTAGCGTAGCTACGGCATTTCAGTCTTTTCCCAGTCTCTGAACTCACATTAAATGATGATATAAAAATACCCCCTCAGTATTGCGAAGATATTGAGGGGGTATTTTTATTATTAAAAACGTGTCATTTCAGATGAAAACATTTTGTATTAAAAAATAAGAATGTTTTAAAACCTACCATTCATGTAGTCAAACCTACCATTCATACAGTCAAACCTACCATTCATACAGTCAATCGTTTTTATTTATTTATTATTATTATTTTTGCAGTATCAAATTTAACAGCGTTTTAAACACTTACTTTTTTCCCTGTACAACCCGCCACAATTAAACATCAGCATCAAACCTCCAAAGTTTCATTACATCTAAACGTGCAAAAGTCAGCATTTTTCTCCTTACATTCTATCAGAGCGCAAATCATAATCACAGTTTTATTCTGACAAAAAAATTGCCTGACTGCCTTGCGGGTGTCAGGCTTTTTTTATAAAATCACATCGAACTCATCCTCCTGAGGCACGGACAAATTGCGCAACATAGCATCGTTTTTGGCAATTGCCATATCACTCATAACATTTTCCATATTTTTTATAAATGCTTCATCTACAATCTTTTGTATATCCTCAAAAGATTGCAAGCGTTCGTCATCACGAAATTTATAAATCTGTTCTAACAAACCCGCTTCGCATTTTATGCTCAGTTTTCCTTCATTTTTGAAGACCGTAATTTTTAAAAAAGGGTGTGGTATATCGCCAATTATTCTCATTTGTTATTTAATATTTGATTGGTTAAGCATTCATATAGTTCTAAATACTGAGGGGTATGGTATTTTAAGTAATCAAGATGTTTTTCAATAGTTGTTGTATCTCCACGTTTGGCAGGACCTGTCTGCATGGCTTTGGGCGAATTGTTCTCGATTTTACGCACAGTTTCAGCAATCAACGGTTTTAAAGCTTCGAAGGGCAGTTGTTCTTTTTTTAAAATATCTTCACCTACATTATATAGATAATTTGTAAAATTATTGACAAAAACGGCTGCAATATGCAATATTATCCGTTTATCATCTGGCAATAGATAGGCTTTTTTTGAAATAGATAAGGCTATTTTTTCTAAAAAATCTTGAAAATACTGAGGGGGTGTCTCAATATCATCTGAAGGAGATATTGCATTAAAAAAAATAGGAATATCATCAAAATTGGGTTGGCTATTGATAGAAAAAGTTTGCAATGGATAAAACGACCCGTAGTGCTTTACATAAGGCTGCAAAATGTTGGACGGCACAGAACCCGAAGTATGGACAACCAATTGATTATCAATATATTTCGATATATTTTTAGCCACTTCTGCAATCGCATCATCTGATACGGCGATGATATACAGAGTGCTATTTTTTTTTATTTTACTAAAATCAATAGTACAATCTGCGGCTAAAAGCATAGCCAATTGTGCCGCCTTTTCTGCATTTCGCCCTACGATTTGATTGATGATAAACCCTGTGTCTTTAAATCGTTTTCCCAAATGATGGGCTACATTGCCCGTGCCGATGATGGTTATTTTTTCTGTCACCCAATCTAATGTGTTAGTTTTTATAATAATGTGCTAAGGTATCATTTTTGTATATATTAATGAAGGGATAAGTTCGTATTATACATATTTAACCACAGATGACACTGATTGAACAGGTTTTTACTGATTTTTCCCTACTTGAGTGTTTAAATCATGTTTTAAAAAAAATCAGTAAAAACCTGTTCAATCAGTGTCATCTGTGGTTAAACCGTTAATATTAAGTGAATTATATCCTTTTTGAAAATAAAAGGCTTTCATAAACGTTTTTTCAGCAAAACTATTATCAATGCAAAGAGCATCATTTTTACTCATATTTTTAGCTATAGCACACATAGGTTTTTCTCAAAAAAAAGGGGAAACAATTGCCCCCAAAGATTTGGAGAAACTGACCCAATATGAGGATACCCTCGCATATTATGGGCGTATTGCCGTTACGGACAGCATCATAGAACGCCGATTGGCTGCCCAAGAGCGTTTGCTACCAACCTTGCGTTTGGCTTTGGGTGTTCCCAATGCCTTCCATTATGCTTTTGATAAATTGCAAAATATAGCAATTACGTATCCACAAGACCGTAGCTTTCGCATCTTTACATGGCAATTGATGGTGCATGAAGCCCATTATCAATATTTTGGCTTTATTCAGACAAATGCTTCAAAATCAATTGTTTATGAATTAAAAGATGGGTCTAAAAACATACAAAGACCCGAAAGCCAGATACTTTCGAAGGATAAATGGTTTGGCGCATTGTATTATGGTATCCGCGATTTTAAATCAAAAGACGGTGTGAAATATCTCCTATTTGGCTATAACGCAATGGATACTATTGAAAAAGTAAAGCTCTGCGATGTGCTGACACTGAGGGGGGGGCAACCGAAATTCGGCGCAAGTGTTTTTCATAAAACTGAGCGTGGACGCGATATTTCGCACAACCGTTTAATGCTGTATCATGCTGCTGATGCGGTTATTCGTTTTAATTATGATGCAGACATGGATATGGTCGTACATGACCATTTGGAGGACATTGGTCGGACAGACAAAGTGGTTGCGGTGCCAGACGGCACTTACGAAGCCTACAAATTAGAAAAAGGCGTATGGGAACACGTCAATCAATTAGCTACTACCGAAATGGATACCGCGCCCATTCCCGTTCCAAAATTAGGCTCAAAAGCAAAAGTAGTTGATAAGCAAAATTCTAAGGATTTTAAATGGCCCGAGGAGGTGACTAAGAAGAATTGATAGTTGATAGTTGATAGATTATAGTTGATAG
>JAYVKQ010000526.1:0-3138 GCA_043768285.1 Saprospiraceae bacterium
AGTCACCATAATGCACATAAGCGAAATCATTTCTCATTCCGCTACGCCTCAGCCACCATATACTCCTCAATCGGCGGACAAACGCAAATCAAGTTTCTATCGCCTGCCGCGCTATTGATGCGCCCAACAGTTGCCCAAAACTTATACCCTTCACGCAAATAAGACAATGGATAAGCCGCTTTTTCTCTTGAATACGGATATGCCCACTCATTTGCAGCGACAATTTGGTTGGTGTGTGGCGCATTGTGCAACACATTATTGTCCAAAGGATATTCACCATTTGCAATTTCATCAATTTCTTTTCTGATAGCTAAAAGCGCATCGCAAAGGCGGTCAAGTTCGTCAATACTTTCACTTTCGGTGGGTTCAATCATAATTGTACCCGCTACTGGAAAACTTAATGTTGGCGCATGGAAACCATAGTCCATCAAACGTTTTGCCACATCTTCTGCCGAGCAAATGGCTTTGAATGGACGCAAATCCACAATCATTTCGTGGGCGCAACGTCCTTTTTCACCTGTATATAGAATATCAAAATCATTTTCCAAACGTGCTTTGATATAGTTAGCCGTCAAAATAGCATATTTGGTCGCATCTGTCACACCCGAAGCCCCGAGCATTTTGATATAGGCATAACTAATCAAAAGGATACTCGCCGAGCCAAATGGAGCTGCCGAAACCGCGTGTGTACCTTGCTTACCGCCCGTTTTGGCGTGTACGTGGGTAGGTAAATATGGTGCTAATGATTTATTGACGCAGATAGGTCCCATGCCTGGTCCACCACCACCGTGTGGAATGGCGAAAGTCTTATGCAAATTCAAGTGGCATACGTCCGCACCAATTAAACCGGGGCTGGTTAAGCCGACTTGAGCGTTCATATTTGCGCCATCCATATATACTTTTCCCCCATATTGATGGATAATACTACAAATTTCCTTGATTTCAGTTTCAAAAACGCCGTGTGTCGAAGGATATGTTACCATCAGGCACGATAGGCGGTCTTTGTATAGTTCAGCCTTTGATTTGAGGTCGGCTATATCAATATTGCCGCGTTCATCGCAAGCCGTTACGACTACTTCCATGCCTACCATCACGGCGGATGCTGGATTAGTACCATGCGCTGATGACGGAATTAACGCAACATTGCGGTGCGCGTCACCTCTCGCCATATGGTAAGCGCGAATGACCGTCAAACCCGCATATTCACCTTGCGCACCCGAATTGGGCTGCAACGAACACGCATTAAAGCCCGTTATTTCGGACAACCACGTTTCTAATTCCTTGAAAATTTTATAATAACCCTTCACTTGATTGACAGGTACAAACGGATGAATATTCGCAAATGCCTCCCAACTGACGGGTATCAACTCAGTGGCGGCATTCAATTTCATAGTGCAAGACCCTAACGAAATCATGGAGTGTGTCAAAGACAAATCCTTATTTTCCAAACGCTTGATATAGCGCATCATCTTGCTTTCGGTATGATAAGAATTGAAAACAGGGTGTTGCAAATAGGCACTTGACCGCTTCAATACTGAGGGGGTGCTGTCCGCAACGTTTTCAGACAACGCAATCGCTTTTTTACCCGCTACTTCTGAAAATATATTCACAATATCTTGAATATCAGATACTTGTGTAGTTTCATCTAAAGCAATTTGCACATATCCCGCCGTAGCATACCAGAAGTTGATACCTTTTTTTAAGGCTAATTTTTCAATATCCTTTATAGTATCAGCACTATCGATTTTGATAAAAAGGGTATCGAAATAATGCTTATTGCTGTTTTTGAAACCTAAATCTGTTAAGGCTTTTTCTAAAACGGTAGTCTTGGCATGTATCGTTTCGGCAATTGCTTTGATGCCATCGGGTCCATGATAGACCGCATACATTGAAGCCATAATTGCTAACAAGGCTTGTGCAGTGCAAATATTAGACGTTGCTTTCTCGCGGCGAATATGTTGCTCGCGGGTTTGCAATGCCATACGCAAGGCGCGTTTGTTGTGGACATCAATCGAAACGCCGATAATGCGCCCCGGTATTTGTCTTTTGAAATCTTCTTTGGTCGCAAAAAATGCAGCATGAGGACCACCAAAGCCCATCGGCACACCAAAACGCTGTGAGTTCCCGACCACACAATCTGCACCCCATTCACCGGGAGGCGTGAGTAGTGCCAGAGCCATCAAATCACTTGCTACTGTAATAAATACCTTATTATCATTGCATTTTAAGGCAAAAGCGCGATAATCTTCTACGCTGCCTTGACAGTTTGGATATTGCAACATAATACCGAATACCTTATCAGTCAATGTCGCTTTTTGCCAATTCACGACTTTTATCTCAATACCCAATGGTTCGGCACGGGTTACAAGCACATCAAGCGTGGCTGGCAGCACGTTTTCATCCACCACATATATAGTAGCAGCGTCCGCAGGGTTTTTTACTTTTTTATTTTTTTCTTGAAAAAACATCGCCATGCTTTCTGCCGCAGCCGTGCCTTCATCCAATAGCGAAGCATTAGCAATCGGCAAGCCTGTCATATCAGATACAACAGTTTGGAAATTCAAAATGGCTTCCAAACGCCCCTGTGCAATCTCGGCTTGGTAAGGCGTATATTGCGTGTACCACCCTGGGTTTTGAAACACATTTCTCAAAATTACTGAGGGGGTCACGGTTCCGTAGTAGCCCATACCGATATAGCTGCGATAAACCTTATTCATAGCAGCAGTGCGCTTGAGGTCTTGCAGATATTCAAATTCGGTGAGTGCGTTAGGAATGGTTTTCAGAGCTTTTTTAGTCCGAATAGCTTTCGGAACAGTTTGGTCAATGAGGGTATCGAGAGAAGAAACGCCAATGGTATTAAGCATTTCTGAAAGTTCTGTGTTGTTAGGTCCGATATGTCGGCGTTGGAAGTTGTCGTAACTTGCGAGCTTGCTCATATACTTGCAGGATTTTGGTTGTTTTTGTAATGAAAAAAATGCTGGTGCAAAATTATATAATTCAGAACAATAAACATAAATTAAGACAAGTAGTTTATATTAGTAACTGACATTACGCAGTTAAAAAATTAGGTAAATCGATATTTTTTTCTAAGCAAAGTTCTTTGAGTTTGGTAATTTCAGCCCAAGCGGATTTGAGTGC
>JAYVKQ010000527.1:0-6448 GCA_043768285.1 Saprospiraceae bacterium
GCACCTACGTGGAGTCCCGATGGACAGCAAATCGCTTATTTGCGAACAAGCGCACCTAAATATGATATGTACGACCAAAACATACTCGCAGTCATATCAAAAAATGGTGGCGAGCCAATGTTGCTCTCTACAGCCATAGACCGCCCAGTTAGTTCTCCAAAATGGACGAAAGATGGACAATCCATAGCCGTATTAGTTACCGATGATCGCCAACGATATGTCGCTACATTTTCACCCAAAACCAAGCAAATGGCTAAGGTTATAGGTGGTAATCGCAGTTTTAGTACACTCGAAAGCCATCCGAGTGGGGCTTGGGTATCGCTTGTCAGTGAACCGCAATTACCAGCCGAAATCTTCGCCATTGAAAACGGCAATACGCGCCGCTTGACCAAGCACCATGAAGAGTTTTTAGCACCTTTGGAACTTGCCAGTGTAGAGGGTTTTACCTCAAAAAGTAAAGATGGCACACAGGTATCCAATTTCCTTTTTAAGCCTTCGAAAGCAGTAGCAAATCAAAAATTGCCTACCATTTTCTTCATTCACGGTGGTCCTACGGCGCAAGACGAATGGGGTTTTGACCTAAGCCGTCAGATATTGGCGCAAGCGGGGTATGCCGTCGTTGCTGTCAATTATCGCGGTAGTAATGGACGCGGCGAGGCGTATTGTAGAGCTATTTCGGGCGATTGGGGCAACTTGGAAGTCGTGGATATATTGGGTGCAGCCGATTATGTGGTCGAAAAAGGCATCGCCGACCCCAACAAAATGGGCATTGGCGGGTGGAGTTATGGCGGCATATTGACCAACTACACCATCGCTACCGATACCCGTTTCAAAGCCGCTGCAAGTGGTGCGGGTATGTCACTCGTGATGTCGCTTTATGGCGTGGACCAATACATACTACAATACGATAACGAATTGGGTTTGCCATGGAAAAACGTGGACAAATATCTCAAACTCTCCTACCCTTTTTTGCACATTGACCGCATCAAAACGCCCACAATGTTTATGGTCGGCGAAAAGGATTTTAATGTGCCCGCCGTCGGTAGCGAGCAAATGTATCAAGGCTTACGCTCAACGGGCATACCGACAGAATATATCGTTTATCCAGGTCAGTTTCATGGTTTGAGCTTGCCTAATTTTCAAAAAGACCGTTTTGAACGGTATATTGTTTGGTTTGATAAGTATTTGAAAAGTAGAGATTAAAAATAAAAAGCGTTGTAAATAATTGATTTACAACGCTTTTTATATTCTTACCCCCTCAGTATTTCACGCATTTCGCACATCAATCAAAGAAAAAATCACCCTCAATATAAGCCCATTTAAAGCCATCATTCTCTTCAACAATATGCTTTGAGTATTCAATATTGTAAACCCCTCGTTGAGTGCTATAATAAATAGTCCTTCGTTTAGTGCTTAATTCAGCGCCTTCACCTGCTTTTAGAGTATGATGCTGTGAGAGTGTTTGAGAAAAAACATACACATCTTCTTGCCTGTTTATCGCAAACTTTGAAACGAATTTAGAACAAGCATTTCCAGAAGGTGTTCGTAATTTTAAAATATGGTATTCTGTTTCACCATTGTAGCAATCATAAAAAGTAGTATTTCCGACAACACCCAAGCGGGTATAGGAAATATTATTAAGTCTTGCATGATAGAACACGACAAATACTGTATCATTTCGTTGTGCTGTACACAACAAGCCTGTTTTAAAATTCGACAGCTTGTTATCCGTGATTAATTCTGAAAACAACTTATCTGTTTCTTCTGCTAATTTAGGTGGTGGTGGTTGCCCATTTGTCAAAACAACAAACAGAAACAAACACAATAGACAACTATACCATTTCATTCTTATCATCATTTTATAATCGGCTTAATTTTACCCCACAGTATTTTATTTAAAATGAACCTATCAGTATTTTTCAAAAAATGATTATATTTGTATAATTATTGAAAATCTAAACAGAAAAAAATGACAACCATAGATTTGCAAAGAAGTATTGTTGATTTTGTTTATGCTATCGAAAATGAAGCAATACTTAAAAAAGTCTTTACAAATATTAAAAAAACGGCTGAAAAAGAAGGCTGGTGGTTTGATTTACCTGTCGAAGCACGCAACCGCATTTTGAAATCATATGAAGAAAGCTATAATCCAGACAATTGGATTGACCACAACGAAGTCAAAAAACAACACGCTCAATGGTTACAACAATAATTTGGAACAAAACCGCTTTAACCACTTTCAACGATATTGCCGCCTATTTAAACGAAAACTTTTCCAACACAGCCGCACGTAATTTCGTTGAAGCCGCTTATGATAAAATAGAACAACTCGAAAAGCATCCTACTATCGGACGCAAAGTTCCCAAAACTAAATCTTTAAGAATGATAAACTTTGGGAAACACCATCAAATGTACTACAGAGTGCAAGGTAAAACCTTGTTTATCTGTGATTTTTTTGATATGCGTCAGCATCCTGATAAAAAACCTTATTCAAAGAGGTAGTTTACCCCCTCAGTATTTCTATCACTTCCTTGTTTCAGTATTAATCTTACTATAATCTGGCTCAAAATCTACCCAAATAAAATGGTATCCTGTTTCAATTACTGTTTGTACTCCAAAATCACGTTTTAAAAAAAATCTTGTATTGAAATTGATACTTATGTATGTAAAAGCGATTAGGTAAATAGAAAGTAACATCAATGAGATTTTAGCAAGTATCCCTGAAATTGAAATTTTAAAAGTAAACCTATCAATTACATAAACTATTACCGCCCAAAAAAGAGTAAAAACAGAAATATTGAATACTGTTTCTAAGATAAAGTAGTAATATTCTAAGGAACTTGCTAATGAATCCGAACAGTTTATCAATGGAAACCCATAAGCTGTTTTATCTGGTCCATCAACAATTATTATATACCACCACTTTTCAAATAGCACATATGAGATAAATGTAAGCGGAAATACTAAACGAAAAGCAAGTTTTTTCATGTGAAATAAACAATTGACTATTCATAAAAGTATAGCTTTTCAGATGTTTCCAAAGTAGAAACATCTGAAAAGCGATTTATAAGTGCTACGGGGGTACAATTTGTACCTACGTACAAATTTTGCTTCTCATTACCAGTTGTACGATTTTGCCGTACAACTGGTAAACTAACGGCTAAAGCCGTTATAACGGGTTCGGCTGAAGCCGAAGCTACGTTACCGCAAAAAGCCCATAGCCACGCCCCCATCCACATTCAAAGCATTCCCCGTTGATTTATTCAATAAACCTCCTACGAAAGCAAAGGCAGCATTGGCAATATCTTCAGGTAAAATGATTTCATTCAACAAAGTACGCTTGGCATAATAAGCGGGTAACTCTTCGACCGTCACACCGTAGGCTTTTGCTCTGCCTTCTGCCCAACCACCTGACCAAATATTTGAACCTTGAATAACGGCATCGGGATTGACCATGTTTACCCGTATTTTATCTGCGCCCAATTCTGATGCTAAAAGGCGGGTCAAATGCGCTTGGGCAGATTTCGCTGAACCATAAGCGGCATTGTTGGGTCCTGAAACAACGGCATTTTTAGAGACAATATTCACAATATCGCCCCCAAACCCTTGTTTTTTCATCACTTCTACGGCTTCTCTACTCACGAGGAATTGACCTTTTACCAATATATCGTACACCTTATCCCAATCGGCAACGGTGTGGTCTAAAAGCGATTTTGATAGGCTGATACCCGCATTATTGACCACAATATCCACGCCGCCGAATGCCAAACAGGTATTGGCAATAGCGTCCTCAATAGAACGAGTATTGGTTACATCCAATAAAGTTGTGGCTACGGCATCTTTGCCATAGAGTTTTAAAAACTCGGCTTTGGCTTCGTCCAAACGCTCTTGGTTGATGTCATTGAGGATGATGCACGCCCCTTCTTCGGCAAAACGTTTCGCAATAGCTTTACCTATGCCTCCTGCGCTGCCTGTTATTAAAGCCACTCGCCCACTCAAAGGTTTAGGCTTAGGTAAACGCTGCAATTTGGCTTCTTCCAAGAGCCAATATTCGATATTGAAGGCTTCTTGATGTGGTAATGAGGTGTATTCTGAAACAGCTTCTGCACCGCGCATCACATTGACAGCATTGGTGTAATATTCCGATGCCAAACGTGCCATCGTTTTATCCTTCGCAAAGGTAAACATACCCACGCTTGGGATTAAAATAACCACAGGATTAGGGTCACGCATGGCAGGACTATTCGGGTGCTTACATTGTGCATAATAGGCACTATAACCTTTGCGATATGCTTCAAATTCAGCATCTAAATAGGCTTTATCGCCCAATTTAGTAGGGTCTAAAACCAATGGAGCTATTTTAGTTCTCAAAAAATGGTCGGGGCAGCTTGTACCCATTGGGGCTAATTTTTCTAAATCTTTCGAGTTGATGTATTCTAAAACTCTTGTATCATCTGAAAAATGCCCAACCATTTTGCGCTCCGAAGAACAGTACCCCCTCAGTATTGGGGCAATTTTAGCGGCTTGTTTTTGTCTTTCATCGGGTGAAAGACTTTCTATTTTTTGACCACCAAAAACAGGGCGTTTAGCCCCCCCTGCCCCCAAAGGGGGTGATTCCAAATATTGTCCACATTTTTCAATCACATCTAAAGTGTTGATATAGCTTTCATAAGCTGTATCACCCCATGTGAAAAGTCCGTGCGAACCCAACATGATACCTTTCAATTTGATGCCTTTTGCCGCCGCATCGTTCAAACAAGTGCGGAGTTTTAAGCCCAAATCGAAGCCAGGGCGTTGCCACTCTACCCAACCGATTTCACCGTCAAATAGGTCGTGCGTGATTTTAGCACCGTCTTTGGCGGCAGCGATGGCGATGGCTGCGTCTGGGTGCAAGTGGTCAATGTGTTTGAAAGGTAAAAAACCGTGCAAAGGCGTATCAATAGACGGTGCTTTTGATGCCAAATCGAAGATGCAATGGTTGAAAAGTTCCACCATTTCGTCCTCGTGTTCGATGCCCCGATAGACGTTTTCAAGGTTCAACAAACGCTCCATGTACAAGGCAGCGCAACCCGATTTTTTCAAAGTGCCAATATCACCACCCGAGCCTTTTATCCACATCACCTCTACGGATTTGCCCGTCAAAGGGTCTTTGTCGGTTATTTTTACGGAGGTGTTGCCGCCACCGTAGTTGGTTAAGCGCAAATCTGCCCCCAAGAGGTTTGAACGGTATATGAATAATGCGACTTCGTCATTTGCCATTGATGCGGCTTTGGCTTCGTCCCAGAGGTAGCTTACGTGGTTGTAGTTTTTAACTTTTGACATATTTTTATTTGTAATTAATTGATTTTTAACTAGTTGAACTATATTTTTTTCAAAAGCGGTTTCACTTTTTCAAATAAATCTTGATAATCATTTTCATGTTCAGGGTAAGCTATCCTCAAAAATCCACAATTTTCAAAAGTCATTCTAAGATAATTTATAAAGGTTGTTTCGATGTTACCCAATACCACTCGGCTATCAATACATGGATTTTTTGTAACCTCAATATCATATCCACCACCTCCACTTACATTATCTTTATGGTAGAAATCAGGTGCAAACATCAAATACATTGGTGTATCTTTTCCTTCATTCTCTATTTTTTCCTTCATTTCTTCCACCCAATCCAACTCTGAGATATTTATATCAATTAAATCATCTAAAGCTGCCACTTCAATAGCATCAGCATATGACCATATTAAATATTCATCTGTTTCATAATCCCAAGTAAAATTGCAACTACCAACCAGTCTATAAAACATTTTAAGAGATAATGGCACATAGCCAAAAGGTTGCACAATTTTATCTAATTTGGCTAATAGAGTTTCACAGTTGTTTAATGGTTTTACTAAAGGTTGGTAAGATGTATATTCGGAATTATCCCAAAATTTATAGCCAATACTCAGCAAATATTGATGTATAATATCCAAATTATAACGAACCCTTTGGCACGTTTCAGTCAATACATCATTGACATCTTTGAAATAAGGCTCTTCAAAGGCTTTATTACCCAATAGATGTATGTCTTGATATACTTCTATTGTTTCTCCGCTGTTATATCTTTCTAAAAATGTCATTTTTCTTTTATTATTTACTCCCCCTCAGTATTTTTCATTTATTTATCTTATCCGAATGCCAATCTACTCTCGACAGTTGCGTACATTCAAGTACCTCTAAATCTGGGCAAGTTAATAAATCATCTATCAAAGCATAAGAGCCGCCAATTGCTACACAGAAACTTTCATTTCCTACCCAAGCAATCCATTCTCTTTTCTTAGGAACAGGGTTTATCCAATGGTTATTTTTATCAGTGAACTGGTTGCGTAATTAACTATATGGTTATCAACGTTTTATGAAATATGCGAAACACGATTTTAGAATATTTTTTGCATCT
The DNA here is from genome assembly GCA_043768285.1 of Saprospiraceae bacterium. Classification (GTDB taxonomy): domain Bacteria; phylum Bacteroidota; class Bacteroidia; order Chitinophagales; family Saprospiraceae; genus JAAFJT01. Next base: position 6,434 of record JAYVKQ010000527.1, read on the forward strand.
AAAAGCCTAATAATC
>JAYVKQ010000528.1:0-3019 GCA_043768285.1 Saprospiraceae bacterium
TATACTTAGTTCTAATACTCTTTTTGATTTCGCTCCCATTTGTTCTATTTTTAGAACTATCTAACGAAATTTATACCCGCTTATTTCATTCTTCATGCAGTAGTATCTTTTAGCTTGAGAGGACGAGGTGCTGTTTTTGATTATCTTTTTATAAAAATTGAAAATTTTTATAAAAAGATAATCAAAAACCTTCTTAGATTTTTTTAGAAATAGTAGAACTCAATACTCAATACAACTAATATGGCATTAGGCAGAACATTTTTAAAACGCAAACACATTGAAAGCAAAGAAGTAGGCTTTGGTAAAGCCGATAACGTACAGCAACGCTTAATGAACGCTGATGGGTCTTATAACTTTGTGCGTGTGGGTTTACCGTGGTATGCGTCGTTCAATTTTTACCATTTTTTAATCAATATTTCTTGGCTGCGTTTCATTTTTGTCGTTATTATATGGTACACTGTTATGAATTTATTATTCACAGGTTTATACTTTTCGACATGTTCAAAAAGTTTGACGGGTATGGTTTATAGCAATGATTTTGAACACTTTATGGAGGTTTATTTTTTTTCTGCCCAGACCTTGACAACAGTAGGTTACGGACGCATTAACCCAACGGGCATTATGGCAGGGGCTATTGCTTCGGCAGAGGCTTTGGTCGGGTTATTGAGTTTTGCCTTATTTACGGGTCTGTTGTATGCGCGTTTTGCAAAACCCAATGCTAACCTTTCATTCAGTAATAAAGCTGTATTTGCGCCGTTTGGTAGCCAGACAGGTTTGATGTTCCGCCTTGCCAATCAGCTGAATAGTAGTTTGATAAATACAAAAGCGCAAGTCACATTGTCTATTATGGAATGGGACGAGAGTGGTAATAGTACCCGCAAATTTTACACACCCTTGAATTTAGAGCGAGATAGTATTATCTTTTTCCCGTCCAGTTGGACAATTGTTCACCCGATTGATGAAAATAGCCCCTTGTATGGTATGAATTGGGCAGATATTGAAAAAGGAAAACCTGAGTTGTTGATACTCATTAGTGGCTATGATGAAAGTTTTAGTGAGACGGTATTTAATCGCCATTCCTACCATTTTATTGATATGGTTTGGGGTGCAAAATTTGTCAAAATGTTGGATACCAATGCCAAAGGAATGTCGGTTGTGGATTTGAGCAAAATAGATGACTATGATAAGGTTGCCATTGATGAACTTATTGGGAAAGTATAAAATAGGTTGCGAAGCTCCCCCCTCAGTATTTTTTCAAAAAACGAAGACCTCATAGACGTAATTGCCTATGAGGTCTTTATTTTTTTACAAAAAACTAAGCGAAGGCGATATTACCCACCTTACTATTGTTGTCTTCCTTGTGTATCATTGTCTTTAAACTTTCAAAGCGATATCCTTTGGCGGCGTAATGCTCCAATACTTTTGGTAGAGCATACTTCATGCGTTCGGCTGCTTTAAGGCTATCGTGAAAAACCACAATAGAACCTCGCCTTGTACTCGATACCACATTGCGTAAGCATTCTTCTTTAGTGATATTAAGGTCAAAGTCACCACTCAATACATCCCACATCACTATATTATAATGGCGGGTCAAAAATTGCGTTTGTTTAGGTGTTAAGCGTCCGTAGGGTGGGCGGAAAAGGGGCGATTTGGTCAAACGAGCGCAATGGCGCACGTTATGGAAATATTCCAAATTGTCGGTATCCCAACCACTCAAATGGTTGAAAGTATGGTTGCCAATGGCATGACCTTCGGTTTTAACTTTTTGAAAAACATCAGGATACTTCATAATGTTTTCACCCACACAGAAGAAGGACGCTTTGGCGTTATAACTGCGTAAAGTATCTAAAACCCAAGGTGTAACTTCGGGAATGGGACCATCGTCGAAAGTGAGGTATAATACTTTTTCCTCAGTTGGTATGTGCCAAGTGTAGGTCGGAAAAAGATTTTGAATAAGTTGTGGTGTTCTAACGAGATACATAATGTGTGATAGCTTTAACCGTGTGTTATGAGATAATAATTTGCTTTTTGTTTTAATAGGGAATATTCAAGATTGTAATATACCTTTGTGCGCCTTTTCAAATAAGAAAGGTACGTATGTGTAAAAACGTCTTGGAAGTCAATTTCGCTGCCTATTGTTTTGTATTTTTCATGAAAAATAAGCACTTTTTTTGGTAAAAAACAATTCTGACAAATTATTATTTTACAAAATAAAGATAAAACACTATAAACGCTATAATGTTGTTTTTTAGTCAAAGAGTATTTGGTATTTTTTGCATATATATAAATCAAATCTAAGAAAACTATATTTGAAGCTACCCCCTTAGTGTTTCTTAGATATTTAATTCTCGTTAATTTTTATAAATTCTATTCATTCTGATAGACCACAACTGCAACACATTATGAGTATAAGAGTTCGTTTCGCACCCAGCCCGACAGGGGCATTGCACATTGGTGGTATTCGTACCGCTTTGTATAATTATTTATTGGCTAAAAAACACGGTGGCACATTCGTATTGCGCATAGAGGATACCGACCAAACGCGCTTCGTTGAGGGAGCCGAAGCCTATATTATTGATGCTTTAAAATGGTGTGGCATTGCGCCTACCGAAGGCATTGGTTTTGGCGATGGTCCTTGTGCGCCCTATCGCCAATCGGAGCGCAAACACATATATATAAGGTATGCCCAACAATTGATAGATACAGGCAAAGCCTATTATGCTTTCGATACACCCGAAGCGTTGGAAGCCATGCGTGAGCGTTTGAAAAATGAGCACAACCAATCCTATTCTATCAATTCGCGGATGGATATGGAAAATAGTTTGACACTGACAGATACAGAAGTGAAGCAACGCCTTGATGCGGGTAAACCCTATGTCATTCGCTTGAAAATAATGCCTAACGAAACGGTCGTAGTCAATGACCTTATTCGCGGCGAGGTTAGTTTTGAAACAAACGAGTTAGATGATAAAGTATTGATGAAAGCTGATGGCATGCCAACCTATCATTTGGCGAATAT
>JAYVKQ010000529.1:0-2877 GCA_043768285.1 Saprospiraceae bacterium
TCAATGCGAATAATGGGTTCAAAATCAATAAATCCGTTAGGATTTATTGATTTTGAACCCATTATGCGCATTAAAAGTAAAATAAAAGAATAAAACAGTTACTTGATATTAATATTCAGATAAATAAACCACATTATTTCATCCAAACTAATTAAAATATGAAAAATAGCTTATTATTTGCTTTTTCTTTAACAGCTTTTATAGCTTTCGGACAGTCTGAAACGCCTACTGTTACCAGCAAAGGTGTGAAAGTGATACCTGCCGAAGTGGAAACACCCATGCTTATCAAAAAACCGTTGTTGGTGATTGACAATGTGGTTCAAGATACTAAATCCGTAGAAGAATTTGACAAGAAAATCAATACTATTGAGCCCAATTCCATAGAGCGTATTGATATCTTGAAAAGCGAGCAAGCCACTGTTAAATATGGTGACAAGGGCGCAAATGGCGTGGTTGAAATTATTTTGAAAAAGCAGTGAAGATTACAAGGTTACAAAGTTACGAGGTTGGGGACAGTATGATGAAATTTGGCAGGGCGATTGAAATCGCCCCCTATTGATTTTGACCACGAATATCCATCAATCGCCCTGCCAAATTTCACCATAATGACGACAACCCCAACCTCGTAACTTTGTAACTTCGTAACCTTGTAATTTTAAGGATGCGCCGCCACCCACACTTCCCCATCTTCAAAAATCTCTTTTTTCCATATCGGAACGGTCTGTTTGAGGGTATCAATACAAAACTCACAGGCATCGAAAGCTGCCCCGCGATGTGGCGCACTTACGGCTATGACCACTGCCAAATCACCAATATCCAACACGCCCACGCGGTGGTGAATTGCCATTTTTGATATAGCAAAAGTGGTGATAGCTTGTTCTGCAATTTTCCGCATTTCAGATATTGCCATGGGTGCATAGGCTTCAAATTCAAGGCGAACGACCGTTTTTGCTTGCGTTTTGTTGCGCACAGTACCGATAAAAACCACGCTGCCCCCAGCATCGGGCGTTACAACAGCGTTTTCGCAGTCCGAAATACTGAGGGGGGTATCTGAAAGTATGATGTCTATATTTGGATTATTCATTTAAAGTCTTTAATTTGCCTCAAAATTACTATAAAATGGATTATTCGCAATACATATCAGTAAATCCTAATATTCGTTTTGGTAAGCCCTGCATTACAGGGACACGCATTACTGTTGCCGATGTCTTAGGCTGGTTGTCTCACGGGATGACATATGACGAGATATTGGAAGATTTCCCGCAACTCAATAAAGACCAAATATTAGCTTGTTTATCTTTTGCTGCGTCAAAAGAAAGAACCCTTCGTATAGCTGCATGAAAATATTACTTGACGAAAACTTATCTTACAAACTTAAAAATAAGTTGAAATTTATCTACCCTAACCTTATCCATGTTAGTGATGTTCAACTATTAGGAGAAAACGATAATGCTATTTTTGACTATGCACGAAAGCATAAATTCGATGCTATAGTCACAAATGATGAAGACTATTATTGGATAAGTATGCTAAAAGGGTCTCCTCCTAAAATAATATGGTTGCGCATTGGAAACATGACTACTCAAAATCTTACATCACTTTTAACAGCCAAGAGGGATGAAATCATAGATTTTTTACAAGACACTTCTGAAAAATGTCTTGAAATAAAATGATTTTATCCACCCGCCACAGGTGGAATTAAAGCAATTTCATCATTTTCTGAAATAACGGTATCCTCTTGCCCATATTCCGTATTCACGGCAATCATCAACGACGTTAAATTGATAAAACGCGGGTATTTATCAAGCAATTGCTGTTTGAGTTGTGCGACTGTTACCCCCTCAGTAGTTGGGAATTCTAAGCGGGTTTTGCCGACTATATCACGGGCGATACCAAAGGTTAAGATATTGATTTTCATACTTATCTATTATATATGTGTCCACAAAATATTAATCCCAGCATACAACACCACCACCGCCGTCACATTACGCACAATCGCTTGGTCAAACTTAAAGGCACTCAAACGGCTACCGATTTGCCCACCGATTAAAACGGCTGCCATCAAAGGTAGTGCGAATGTCCAATCTATATGCGGGTTTTTTGAAAATTGTCCAATTAAGCCTGATATGGAGTTGATGAGTATAAAAAAACTCGCCGTTGAGGCTATATGTTTAGGCAAATCCCATTTTAACAAATGCAAAACGGGGGATAGAAAAATGCCGCCACCGATGCCCACCATGCCCGATAAAAAACCGATTGCGCCACCGATAAATGCATTGACCAAGTTCGGGAAACTTTGGAAGTTTCCCGAACTTTTTTCAACACTTTTTTCAATATCCGACACACCCGTGCCACCTTTTGAAACGGTGGAACGGGTATTAAAATATTGTTGAGAAAACATCAATAACGCCGCTAAAACCAAGCTAAAACCCAGCAATATAAAAAAAGTATGCTCTTTAATAGGCAATAAACCGCCGACAAATGCCATCGGAATGCTCAAAATACTGAGGGGTATGATTTTTTTAAAATTCAAATAGCCTTGTTTCCAAAATATATAGGTGCCGCCTACTACCACCACAATATTGCACAGTAGCGACGTCGGGCGCATGGTTGTCATTTGCAAACCATATAAGGACATCACCGCCAAATAGCTTGACCCACCGCCAAAACCTGCACTGGCATAGACGAGTGCGATGACGAAAAATAGAATAACGAGACTTACAGAGACCATAAACTTTATTTTAAAATGAATAGCGGTAACTACTTAGGTCTGCCACTAATTACACTAATTTTCACTAATTATTTCTTTAAAATGTCTTATAATTAGTGAAAATTAGTGTAATTAGTGGCAGACCTAAGTAGTTACGAATAGCGAAT
>JAYVKQ010000530.1:0-5788 GCA_043768285.1 Saprospiraceae bacterium
AGATGAGAGCCGCTATTTTCTCTATATTGTCCATACTTCGTCCTTGTTATTAGCCATAAATGATTGATTCCAGTTTCCAGCTTCAAAGTATTGCTGGTACTTCCATAAGTTAGCTTGCAACTGTCCATACCCTACATTAAGGGAATTTTCAGATACTCGGAAAGCGTTGTGATTGCCGCTCTTGTCAATAGTACATACATAGATAGTTGGTGGAGTATCAAAGGACTTAGCTCGCGCGTAAATAGCCGCTTGTAATTCTATCCCACTTTTTTTCCAGGTATACATATCATTGTCGGCATAAGTACCTTGCTTGATGATGCACAGCGCGTTCTCGTTTGGATTATAGAAATGTAGGAACATATTGAAGTTGTAGAGATATTTACCTTCTCTACCAAAGTATTCCATTTCTATCTTGCAAGTATCGTAGAAGCAACGCTTAGTGTCGTAATCTTCTAAGAACATACAAAATACGCGATTATGTACAACTGCCTGCTGCATTAAATCGTAGCCGTCTAAGTCGCTGGCTTTTATCCAGCCTATTCCTTTTTCGTTGCTTTCTTTTAGAACTTCTTTGGCTGCGCTGGTACGTAAATCGCCGATAATTTTGTACTTACTTTCTAAGTACGCCTTACCCTCTATCATATACTCCACAAACGCTTTGGTGCCATTGACCTCTAAACTGCGCAGTCTTGTGAAGTGCTGGGCAAATTTCATCGGCGTACCTCCATACTTGGGGTCTAATTGACGTAATGAAGTGTAAGAAAGAGCTATAGGATTAGAAAGGTCTAATAGCCGAGATTGGAACTCTTGGCTTTTTTCCTCAAAGATATTCGCCATTTGAATTTGAATTTTAGAAAATAGCTAACGCACCCATTAGCGCGAAAGCTACTTATAGTTTTAATGATTTGTCGTAGAAGTTGCTAACTCGGGACTTTCGGTAGCAAGCAAGTTAATAGCCGCTCCACGTAATACTACTATGGAATAAGCAGGTACGTTGATATTATTGATAGCCGTATCTTTGGGCGGGTAGTATAGCAAAATTGCTTCTTTGCTTTTATCTTCTAAATTATTAGTAATGTGAAACTCAAAGCTGCCTTTCCCCATAGCTAATTTAAGCGCCTCAACAGTAGACTTTTCGTCTCCTTTGTAGATTTTCGTATCTTTGATGTCAAAGTTGAAAGTCTGTACTGGGTTATACTTATTAAGATTTGGAACTTCTACTACTGGTGTTGTGCTTTTTTGAGAAGTTTTGCTTGTTAGAACAGGCTGAGTTGGCATATCCCACTCTTTTAGGTAAGGGCGTAAGCCGCCTTTCCCGTCGCTGAACAAGTAAGGTTCAGGCTTGCTATTGGCAAAGTTTTTGAAAAGTTTAAGGCGCACTTTATTCTCTTCGGTGCATACCAGCCACGCATCGTTTTTAGTCAAAGATAAAGATGAAACTTCCTCGTCTTGCTCTTTGGTTTCTTCTTTCTTGTCTGTGGTGCTGACGGCGTGTACAAAATTCTTACGTACAGCTTCTATAAGTGCAGGTATACAAGCAGAGAAGTTAGCAATAACGTAAGTATCATTACCGCTTTTTTGGTCTTTCTTTCCTGTACTTACCATTTGCGCGAACAGTTTAGCACCGCCGCGAAGTTCAGTACCAATACCCAAATCGCTGAAAGCGCGTTTCTTTGCATTAGTGATAGTGCCTTTTAGAGTTTCAAAGTTACTTGTACTGCCACATTCTACAGTATGGAAAAGCACTTTGCCTGTGGTCATATCAGTAATAGTCAAAGGAATAGAGCCGCCCATTAACTTTTTCACATTTCCCGTTTCGTCATACTCTAACTTGAAATCGCCCCAAGTTACGGACATACCGCGCTTTGCTAACTCTTCTACGCAAGCTTCCAGCGTATCGCGGTTAATGTGAGGAACGACAAAGCAAGATTTAGCCCCGCCAACTATCTCCTCTTTACCTGGTGAGCCAGGCTTGGGAGCAAAAGAATAGATAGCTTGGGTATTATTCGCCCATTCTGTAAAGTCTATGAGCGGCTGCATTGGGTTATTGTCAATTGAGCCTGTCTTTTTTGGATTGGCCATTTTTTTTTGTGTGTTTTAAAAGTTAAATCAGATTGACTTTTTTGTCGTTCTTTATGGAAATTAGAAATAGTTTCGCGTTCTTACAACGCTGCTGTGCAAATACGCTATGTAAGTGGTGCCACTCTCCTATACCGTCTTTCATTTGTATTCCGATACTAAAACGAGAGAGTAAGTAGCTACCTCTAATATACGTGCGTAAAATGCGCACAATAGCAATAAGTAAGTCCTTATTTTTCATCTTGCTTAAAGCAGAGTGAAAGCTGCGCACGTATTCGTAAACTTCGGGATTGCTTTTGAAATACTTTCTGAAAAAGTCTAGTAAGGATTTATGATGGCTTTTCATTTACATTGAAAGTTTAATAGGCCCATTCGTTTCTGTTGCAGCAGTAGGATTTGGATTTTCCTTTGCTAAGGCTCGCTTTACAGTAGAATAGACCAGTTCTGTAACTGCTTTATTCTGAGTACTTAATTCTATGTCTTCGTTCCAGTCTTGCCCTTTTATCAATTTTGCCTCAAAGGTAAAAAGAAATCCAATAAAATCTCTGCGGTAAATCATTTCCTGCTGCTTAAATTGGCACTCTTTTACATAGCTTACATACTGACCCATTAGCCAATAGACGTAATAGCCCACGTTACCAAGTGGAATTTTAGGATTTCTTTCTACTTCGTGCTGGGTATAATGTAATAGACCAGCTACTTTTACCACTCTCTTTTGGTTAGCTTCTCCGTTATTGCGACCGATATAATTGGCAAAGAGTTGGGCTTGGGATATAGTAAAGCTTTCGCTTACTTGCCATTCCAGTAGCTCTTGAAACTCTAGTAGCACTTTATCAAAGTCCTCTACTGCTATAATTTTGATAGGCTTTTTCTTACTATCGCAGATTTGATACTCTTTGATATGACACCAGCCATTATCAGTAGATTGAAGTAACCGATAGCATACGGCAATGATACAGACCATACCAGTAGAGAGGGGAATCCAATACGCAAGCTCGTGGGTTACTTTTAATCCACTCTGTAAAGCTTGCAGGCAATTCGCTTTCATTTCTACATCGTCTATCGTATTATCGTAAGGAATACCCACCAAAGCGCAGCAGTCGGCAAAGTAATTCTCTTGGCTCATACGCAAAGCGTGATAGTCTAAAAAGCTATCAAATAGCAATTCTATATTTTCCATTAGCGTATAATATCATCTACCATAGTAGATATGGCAGCTTTGAGATTTTGGAAAGAAGTAGATATTTCTTTGCGCAACTTTTCACGCTCTTCTGCAATTTCTACTAAATTCACCTTAGGATTGACTTTATACTTTCGCAGTTGGATTACTGTCTGCTCGTGGTATTGTAGCAACTCTAATAGCTCCTCTTTCTTTTTGAGACAGTTTTGGTGGCTGCGTTCAGTTCTACGCTTAGAGGAAGTTAAGTCTTTTCTCGCCTGCTCCAAGTCTAATTCTAAGTCTGTCATAGGTCTGGATTTTCTTGTGATTTGTCAAATTTTAGTAATTCCAATAGCCGCTCTCTTGCTCTTAAAAGGTAGTGCGCGGCTTCGTTCTTTTCCAGCTCGTCGGTTTGCTTACAGAACTTTTTAGCATCGTAGCTTTTTCGCTCTTTTTCGTATTCGTCAAAGGCAGCAGCAATAGCTTTTAGCTTGATTTTAAGCTTTTCATTAGCTCTTATTGCACTAGCATAAAAGTATTGGTATTCTATTCCATATAAGTCGCTTGGTGATTTAAAATCAGACTCATCGGGTAGCCATTCATTGCTCATATTAAATTTAGTCTTTTACTAAAATACTACTATCTAATCAGTATCAGTTAGTAGATTTTAAAATTAAGGAATACGTTGCATTGTCTTTCTTATCTTATCCACGTAGCTACCCGCGCAGTTACTCGCGTAGTTGCGCTTGCCACATAGACAGTCGGGAAAGCCGCCTCCATTAGTCTTTTTGTATACAGATAAGAGTTCAGCGTGTCTTTTCATACCCGCCCAAATACTGACGTATTGACGAAATTGGTCTTTATTGTCGTCGTCGTTGGCTGGAATAAAGCCCGCGATATCAGGGCTAAATCCTGCTGTACCTTGCTCTTCGTACTTTCTACGTTCGGCTGGTGTAAGCTTATGCCCAAAGTAATTAGAGCCTGTAACAGCTACGCGAGAAGTACCATAGGCACTTTCTAGTATAGCTTGCGCCACTATCGTTTGGTACGGTACGTCGTACTCTTTGCCGTACATTTTAGCGCGAGGCATTATCAACGCTACAAAAGAAGCCATTTGCTTTTTCTTTCTTACATTAAATCGTTTCTTATTGTCTTCATCTTTGATATGCTTACCTTTAAATTCGGCAGCAGTAAGCCACAAGCGACCTGTTGGAAATCCGTCTTTGTCGTAATCGGATAAGTCGTAGTTTTCGTTTCTTTCTATCAAGTGCGTATTAGCGAATTGCTCTTGCACAGACTCAATGCCCTCGTAATCTGCGAACTTTATCGCTTCGCCGTCAGACTTAAACTCATCAGCTACTGTAGTTTCTGCTATGTCGCTAGGCACTTCCAATTCAGACAAGCGAAAGAAAAAGGCTATCATAAAGTATACAATGACGAGTATGATAAGTAAAAACATAGCCAAGCAGCCAATTACCGCTTTCATTAATTTGGGGTGTGTAGGTAAGAGTTTAACGTACTCTATTATTGTCGTAGTATTTCGGCTGGGTAAGTTAGAATTGTACATATTCGGGACTAAGTTTAATGATTAGAAAATGAAGTGAAAAAAAGAGCGCAAATTTTAACGCTCCGTAGATTAGTACTGGATTTGGCGGACGGTAAAATTTGGTCGTTTTTCTTTCCAATAGTGTAGCTCGTTTACGAAAAGATTTTGATTACTGATTTCTTTCTGACATTTTGTGTTATTAGATTTGAAAAGCTACCTGCTCATTAGTAGGTAGCTATATGATTTAGAATGGGAGTTTGGGAGTCTTTAAAGGGTCTTGTATAAAGTAAAATGAAAAATTTGGTATAGCAAAGACTGATATTGATTTTTGAGTACCCATTATTCTAACGATTACAAGCGATTTCCCTATAACTTCTACGTTCGTATTACCATTGACAGTAATATCTACTTGTGTATTGCTACTAAAGTAAGCACTTTCTACTTTGATATAAGTTTCGCACTTCACTATATTTACTTGTAATGCTCGCCAAGTTTCCCTATCCAGCTTATAAGTACTTACAAATTTGGCGTGTTTCCTCTTTTGTCGGACGTAAGAATTTGGCGATAAGATTACTATTTTTGTGTATCTTTTATGGTCTTTGAATCTGTACGGCAATGTCTCGTCTTTAATTTCTGCTATTTTCCAACTCAAAAAAGGGTATTCATCAAAATGCAAAGGCACAATGTAAAGAGTATCACTTATACACGTAACTTGGTCTGCTATAAATTCCCAAAGGCTTTTTATTAAAGGCTTTTTTGAAGTGTCTATCTCACTATCTACTATAAGTGGAGAGTACAGAAGCTTTCCATTCCAACCTGTTAGATTTAGAAGCTCTATAAAGCTCATCTTTTCGTTTTGCATAAGAGTAGCAGCAAGTTCTATATTAGCTGGTATCGTATCGTAGCGCGTTAAACTATATGCGATTTCATCGCTTTGGCAAGAGAATACTAAGTCTAATATAGACTTGGCGGATTTTATCCTTTCCTGCATAATTTCAGTAGGC
>JAYVKQ010000531.1:0-2466 GCA_043768285.1 Saprospiraceae bacterium
AAAATACACGATGAACGTTATTTCACCATTTGGGCACCGCGCCAAACGGGAAAAAGCACTTATTTTAGGTTGTTAGCCGATGTCTTAAATGAAGAAGGTTATTTGGTTTGTCATATCAATTTTGAAAATTATTTAGATGAAACCCGTACTACTTTTATAGAACGTTTGGTACTTGCATTAGAACAAGCATGGGGTTTAGATTTAAAGGAACTATCATTAGCGCAAGTATTTCATAAAGTAGAACAGGTAAAAGATAAAAAATTCGTCCTAATCATAGATGAAGTAGAAGGTATCAATCCCGAATTTTTCGGACAATTCCTCCATACTATTCGCAATTCTTATCATTCCCGAGAGACACATGGTTTAAAATCCGTCATTTTTGTAGGCGTTAGTAATATCACAGGTGTTGTTCAGGACAATGCCAGTCCGTTTAATATTTCAGATAGTTTGCACGTAGATTATTTTACCAAAGCCGAAGTTTTTGAATTATTGGAACAACATGAAACAGAAACGGGGCAAAAATTTGACCCCTCAGTAAAAAGCAAAATTTATGACATTACAGTTGGTCAACCTGGTCTTGTGAATGGTTTTGCTGCCCGATTGATAGAGCAATACGGTGAAAAATCACCATTAGATTATATGGATTATCTGGTTGTTGAAGATTGGTATTTGTATAAAGCCTTAGATAAGAATGTGGCTAATGTGATTAATAAAGCCAAAAAGTATCAACAATATTTAGAAAAACTCTTATTTTTAGACAGAAAAGTACGTTTTGATATTGATAATGAACAAACGCGCTTTTTTTATACCAATGGGTTGATTAAAGATGATACCGACGGTAATATCACTTTTTGGGTGCCGCTGTATAAAAAACGTTTGCAAAAATATTTTTATCCAAGCATGAATGGTGAAGCCAAAAATATTCAAGCCAATATCTGGTTAGACAATTATTTGGCAGCCGATGGTAAATTGGATATGGATAAAATTATTCGTGAATATCAAGCTTACGCTCAACGGCGTGGTTTCCGTTATTTCATTGAAAACGATGAAAACGGCAATCCAAAAGGCTTGCGGGAAGCGGCTTTGATGTATAGTTTTGAAACCTATATTCAATCTTTTTTGGAAGTTTTTAAAGGTAAAAGCTATTTAGAACCGCACGTTGATTTGGGGCGCAGCGATTTGATAATCAATATTTTAAACAACGAATGGGTCATTGAAGCTAAGATATTTTACAATATCACACAATATACAGACGGCAAAACGCAATTGGCGTATTACATCAAAAGTCTGGGTTTGAATCGAGGTATTTACTTGGTTTTTGTGGATAAACAAGTGACCAATCCCCACGTTTTAGAAGGCGAAGAGGTGATTGAAGGCGTAACTTTGACAACCTATCTTGTGCGTTATGATTTAGAAATTGACTTCTCAGAACCTCGAAAAGCGAAAAGGGTAGCCAAAAAGAAATAAGTCAATATCGCCCAATTCGATATTGATTTTCAAAACAAGTATTGCTATAAATAATTGTCTTTTAGACTGAAAAAATGGTAAAAATACTGAGGGGGGGTAAAGTGTCCATGTGTGAATCATATAAGTCTTCATCATAATTCTGTAACACTTTCCAATATGAATAAGCTCAACTTTGTGCTGTCGTGAAAATTCTTTCACACGTGTAAAATATGAGCCATGAAAACCGCTATCTTCCTTTTAGTATCCATGTTTTTCGGTATATCTACTATGAGTGATGCCCCCAACAAAATAACAATATCTTCCATTGATGAAAACCCGCCTCCACGCGAATGTACCAGTGACCCGCGCCTTGATTTCATATTGGGCAGTTGGACAGGAACAGGCTTTGTAACCGATGCTAATGGGTTACAACAATATGTCGAAATTAAGGAAGACAATACGAGTGTCTCTAATATCCAATACAGCATATCAGGTACTTGTAAAAATCCGGGGAACAATTTCTCCTATACTTACGACAAATCAATATTCTATAACATAACACTCAATGCTTGGTACGCAAAAGGCATTATTAACAACACTATTCTGCCTGATAGCCGCACTATATTAGGTGAAAATGAGGCTTTATCCTATACCTATTCTTATTATGACTTAAATAATGTGCTTGTTCGCTATATCACCACGCGCGATACAGTTGATAGTTTTACAGAAACTCAAGAAAAATGGGGACTAAATGGTTGGGATACAACCGCTTGGTTTCGTATGACACGGGTAGTTATTAAATAGATATTTTTATAAAATAAATATACAATCATATGACACATCAAAGTAGTAAAATAAAAAAAGCCACGAATCATCTTGGTATCTGGATGGATCACGCCAATGCCCATCTTATGGACTATGAAGCCAAATCCATCGTAACGCGTATCATTGACTCACAATTTACCCACCAAGTAAAAGAAGATATTTTGAGTAAAGGGGAGAGCCATATGCACAACAAGG
>JAYVKQ010000532.1:0-8190 GCA_043768285.1 Saprospiraceae bacterium
AGCGGGCGATTTCAATCGCCCTTCGGATACCGCCATAATATTCATATTTAGAATTGTTAATGAAACCTGATACAGCACTATAACCGAAAATCCTACTAAATCCTTTAAAATCCTACTCATCCTAATTCTTGTTAAAAAAAATAGCAATATGAAAAACCTTATTCTCTATTTCATTTTCCTCATATTTATAACTACCCCCTCCCTATTCGCCCAACGCAAAATGGAAAAATTAGACAGAGGCGTAGTCGCTATCCGCACAAGCCCCACGCAAGTCTATATCGGCTGGCGATTACTGGGTAATGATGCGGATAACACAAGTTTTAATGTCTATCGTGGTACTACCAAGTTGAACGCGACCCCCCTCAGTATTTCTACCAATTTTACAGACAATACAGATAAAAATGAGACCTATATGGTCAAAGCAGTAGTCAATGGCGTTGAGCAAGCCATTACCGATAAAGCAAAAACGGTTTTGCTTCAAAACTATGTAGAAATCCCCTTGAATATTCCCCAAAGTGGCACAACCCCTACGGGTGAAGCCTATACCTATAATGCCAACGATTGCAGCGTGGGCGACCTTGACGGCGATGGCGAATACGATATAGTCATAAAATGGGACCCGAGCAATGCGAAAGACAATTCGCAAAGTGGCTACACGGGCAATGTCTATTTAGATGCCTATAAAATGAGTGGTAAGCATCTATGGCGCATTGATTTAGGGAAAAACATTCGGGCAGGGGCGCACTATACCCAATTCATGGTCTATGATTTTGATAGTGATGGCAAGGCAGAATTGACATGTCGCACCTCTGACGGTACTATTGATGGTGTTGGAAAAGTTATTGGCAATGGTGCTGCCGATTATCGCAATACAAGTGGTTACATTCTCACAGGTCCCGAATATCAAACCGTTTTTAATGGTGAAACAGGCGCGGCTATGGCTTCTGTGGATTATTATCCTGCACGGGGTGCAGTAACGAGTTGGGGCGATAATTATGGCAATCGGGTGGATAGATTTGTTGATGTCGTTGCTTATTTAGACGGCAAACGCCCGAGTTTTATCAATGGGCGCGGCTATTATACCCGCTTGGTCAGAACGGCTTGGAATTGGCGCGATGGCAAACTCACAAGGCAATGGGCTTTTGACAGCAACAACCCCGAAGACGGTAATTTTGCAGGACAAGGCAATCATAATATCACCGTTGGCGATATGGACGGCGATGGAAAAGATGAAATTTGCAATGGCTCAAGTGCCGTTGATGACGATGGTAAAAGCTTGTATGTCAATGGTTTAGGGCATGGGGATGCCCTGCATATGAGTGACCTCGACCCTTCGCGCCCTGGTATGGAAGTCTGGCAATGCCACGAAGAACCAGTGCGTTATGGCGAATTTGGCTTAGAAATGCGCGATGCCAAAACAGGCGTTCCGCTTTGGGGTGTAGATGGTGGCGGCACAGACGTAGGGCGTTGCATGACAGCCGATATTGACCCTCGATACAGAGGCTATGAAATGTGGGGTTCAAGGGGTGGTTTATATACATGTAAGGGCGTACAAATTTCAACAAGTCGCCCAAGTTCCATGAATTTTGCAATATGGTGGGATGCCGATTTGACCCGCGAACTCCTTGACGGCAACCGCATTATGAAGTGGAATCCCTCGAATAATACCTTACCCACCATTTTCACGGCGGATAGCTGCACCTCCAACAATGGTACAAAAGCCACACCCGCTTTGAGTGCCGACCTATTCGGCGATTGGCGCGAGGAGGTGATTTTAAGAAAAACGGATAATACAGCCCTCCGCATTTTTACGACCACCATCCCTTCCGACAAACGATTTTATACCCTCATGCACGATGCCCAATATCGGACGGCAATAGCATGGCAAAATTCAGCCTATAACCAACCGCCACACCCCAGTTTTTACTTGGGTGATAGTATGAACGTGCAGCCACGACCCAATATTGACGTAACACCCGACAAAGCCGCAACGCCTGTAAAAGACACCCGCCGCAGCGACATCAAGGTATATCCAAACCCATCAAGCACGAATTTTATCGTAGATACTGAGGGGGTATTTGAATATGCTATTTCAGATTTGACGGGTAAAATTTATGAAAAAGGTAAGGGGTACGATAGGTACGCTATTGGGCAAATATTGAAAGGGGGGATGTATATTGTTGAGGTTTTACAACAAGATAGCAAGGCTGTTTTCAAAATAATTAAAGATTAGCTTTTATACTATTCTCCATTAGTCAAGTACAAAGTCCAAATAATTGTCTCGATTAATACAAGTATAATTGGCTTCTGGATAATGCTCCGTCCATGATTGGGGTGCAGGCGGATTTTTTTTATTAAATTTGAATTCAAATCCTTTTACAAGCCCTTCTCTCTCCTCCACATAATCCAATTCAGCACCTGTATAAGTCCGCCAATAATAGCGATTTGCGCCTTCGCGCCTATACGTTTGTGTTTTCATACGCTCAATAATCAAGAAATTTTCCCACAAAGCCCCGCCGTCTGTCCGTTTATCAAGGGGGGCAAAGTTTTCAATAACAGCATTGCGTATGCCCAAATCATAGAAAAATATTTTATCGTGACGCACAACTTCCTTACGAAGATTGCGACTATATCCCGATAATCTAAACACAATAAAGGTTTTTTCAAGTAAATCTATATAACTTACCACTGTATCTCTCGAAATTTGAAGCGCATTTGACAATTCATTAATAGATACAATAGAACCTATTTGAAAAGCCAACAAGCGCACTAAAGCCCGTAATTTAGGTGGATATTTGATAGACCCAATTGCTAAAACATCCTTAAAAAGGTAAGAACGCACTATTTCTTGAAGATAATTTGCCTTTAATTGACGGTTTCCGATGCTCAAAAGGGCAGGATAATTGCCAAAAACAAGCCAATCTTCCAACATTTTATCTAATTCAAAACGGTTATAAATGAGACTTAATTCACTTACGCCAATTGGCATGAGTTGAAAAATCCAAGACCTTCCCGTTAAAGGCTCTTGAACTTTATTGGCTAAATCGAAAGAAGACGAACCGGTTGTTATGATTTTCAATTGGGGTAAACTGTCATATAGAATTTTCAAATTAATCCCAATATCAGGTATGCGTTGCGCTTCATCTATAAAAATCAAATCATAGCCATCTACCAATTGACGTATTTTTTGAAATGACCGACTTGACAATACCTCCGTAAAATCGGTATCATCGCCATTAATAGCTAATATCCTCCCTTCAAATTTTTCTGAGATTTGGCGCACCAATGTCGTTTTTCCTACTTGTCTGGGTCCATATATGATTATGATGCGGTTATCCAAACGCATTTGTTCTGTAATGACTAATTCATATAATCGTTGGAGCATATTACTTATATTTAAAAGTATGAAATTATGTTATCCGCAGAATTCGCGTTAATACTGCGGATTGACCCGCAATATTAGCGTTAATTCTGCGGATTGCCAAACATTTCTACTTTTTTTGCAACAACTGCAACGAGCTATCATTAATCTCAAAATTAAATTTTTTGAGCATCAATATCACTTCCGAGCCTGCCAAGATAGTCGGACCATACCCATGTGCTGCAAACGGACTGATGGGGCGATGAAAATAGAACGCAGGGTCGAAAGCCATACCTGTGCCTACGCAAGTGCCTTCTACTTGCCCTTGTGCGTTCACTTTTGTGGCAACGGCATTCCACGCCAAGAGGGTAGCGGGAGCATATGCCAACCCATCAATCCAACCGCGATTAATGGCGCGTGCCATTGCAAAAGTATAGATTGCCGTAGCCGATGTTTCCAAATAACTATCTGAACGGTCAAGCAATTGATGCCAAAAGCCTGACCCCGATTGATACGCCGTTAAGCCTTTTACATGGTCTTTTAGGAGTTGCAAAATGGCAGGACGCTGCGGGTGATTGTCGGGCAAAACCTCTAATAACTCTACCTCCGTCATCACAGCCCAACCGTTTGCCCTTGCCCAATGAAATTGCGGGTGCTCTTTCATACCCTCGACCCAACCGTGCATATACACGCCTTTTTGTTTATTGAACATCCGTTTTGAATAGGCTAACACTTGCTTACAGGCTTCGTCATAATACTTTTTATCGCCTGTCAATTTGCCCATTTGGGCTAAGGCAGGGATAGCCATAAAAAGGTCATCGAGCCACATCGTATTGGGTTGTGGACGATTACGCGCCAAAGTGCCGTCTTTCAAACGGTGTTCTTTATTTAAAATATAATTAATATGAATATCAATCAAAGGGCGCATATCGGCTTTTATGCCTTGTCGGGTGGCTTTTATCATAGCCGCGCACATAGCCCCACAATCATCTAAAGCTCTGGGAATGAGCAAGTTGCGCAAAGGCGTTTTTGAACCCCAATCTTCGTGGGCAGCCGAAAAGGTGCGAAAATACGGGGCAGATTGCGCCAAAAATTGTAAGCGTTTTTCAGCATATTCTTTAAAACGCATATCGCCCGTTGCCTCGCTTGCTAAGAGCATACCGCCATACGTCACGCCCCATTCGTAACTGACGATGCGAAAATCGCCTTTTTTCAAAGTTGTATTGGTATCAATTTTTGAAAAATCGGTGATAATATCGCCCGTTTTAGCGTTCAAATACTGAGGGGGTGTCACCTCGTCCAAGTAGCCGTGTATGCGTTGCAAGGTTTTTGTAATATCCTCAACGGCGGGTTTGCCATATGGCGTAGGGTAGTCTGGTTGCAGCAAATGTAAGGGCGTATTGCTGTCATTAGCTTTGGTTTCGTTGCGCTGTGCAAGGAGGGTTTGAGTGAGTAAGATTAGGAGAATGTATAGATTTTTCATAAAAAATAAAATAATAGTTATAAAAAGTGTCAAACAAAATCAGCTCGCATTGGCGAAAAAACATCAATCAAAATGCCTTCTTCAAGACAAACTGCGCCGTGTATGGCATCGCTGGGAACAAAATAGACATCGCCCCCCCTCAGTATTTTGGCTTCGCCGCTAATGGTAACTTCAAACGCGCCACTGGCTACGTAGCTCATTTGCAGGTGTGGATGGTGGTGCAATACCCCAATACCGCCCGTTTCAAAAGCGACTTTTACAAGCATAATATCAGCGTTGTAAGACATGATTTTACGCCTAATTTTAGGTTCTACTTGTTCCCACGGCATATCGGCATCGTGGACTAAGGTTTTTTCAAAAGCTATCATTCGTTTATGTTTTATGTGTAACTTCAAGCCCCCAAAGATAGCAACAATATACTGTGTGTACCCCTCAGTATCGGGAACGTTTCCGCACAAAATGTGGTCGTTTTTGCTAAAAAATAAGACTTTCATCAATGTTTTTGAAAAAATAAAAAAGATAAACCATGTCGCTCAAAAAGAACTTTTTAACAGAACTTAAAAGAGAAGCTGCCAGCACCCGCAAAATGCTTGACCGCGTACCTATTGATAAACTCGCTTGGAAACCCCATACAAAATCGCAATCGTTGGAGCAATTGGCGAAGCACATTGCCAATCTGCCGAATACCCTTGTTTTGGCACTGACGACAGTTGAGCGTGATGTTTTAAACTCGGGCATACCGCCTTTGCCGCCGATTACTTCTAAAGAACAATTGTTAGAACTGTTCGATAGTAGTATTGAAAAAGCCATTAAAACTTTGGAAAAGACAACAGATAAAACAATGAAACAAACATGGACTTTGCGAGCAGGGGAGCGCATCATTTTTACGATGTCAAAAGAAGATGCGGTGCGCTATTCGTTTTTCAACCACAGTTTTCACCATCGGGGTCAATTGAGTGTGTATTTGCGCTTGTTGGATGTGCCTGTGCCAGGGATGTATGGACCTACGGCGGATGAAAGATTGTAGAATTTTTTAGATTAGAGCACAGGTTTACTAAACCACTATTTCAGACTATAAAAATCAATACCATAATGTCTAAAAAATTAGTACTATCCCTCTTTTTTGCTTCTTTTTTCTTAAAATCGTATGCCGAAGATGGCTATGATTTATGGCTGCGCTATGTGCCCGTCCAAGACAAAGCTCTTTTGGCAGAATATCAAAAGCAGATAAATGAGATTAATGTAATTGGACTTACTACAACAATGAATGTCGTTAGTGAAGAACTCGAAGGGATAAAAAAGCTTTTAGATAAAAATATAATGGTTAAGCAAAGAAGCCCAATCATTTATCATGGCTTTAAAACGGGCAGTTTGGTTGTAGGAACATATGATAGTTCTCCTTTTTTTTCTACTATTTTAGAATTAAAAAAAGATTTGCAAACCATTGAAAACGAAGGTTTTATCATCATTTCTAATAGAAATAATACGATAATCACCGCCAATACTGAGGGGGGTGTCCTCTACGGCGTTTTCCATTTTTTAAGATTAATACAAACTGGTCAAAGCCTTAAAAACCTACATATCGTTGAAAAACCAAAAGTAAAACACCGTATTTTAAACCATTGGGACAACCTAAATCGACACGTTGAGCGCGGCTATGCAGGGCAATCTATTTGGGATTGGCATCGGCTACCCGACTATATTGACCCACGTTATAAAGACTATGCAAGGGCTAACGCAAGCATTGGTATCAATGGCGTGTCGCCTATAAATATCAATGCCAATGCGCAAACTTTGACCCCTCAGTATTTAATCAAAGTCAAGGCATTAGCCGATGTTTTCAGACCTTATGGTATTAAAATATACTTAACAGCGCGGTTTAGTGCGCCTATAGAAATAGGTAAATTGAAAACGGCTGACCCACTCGACCCCTCAGTGCAACAATGGTGGAAAGACAAAACAAATGAGATTTACAGCTATATCCCCGATTTTGGCGGCTTTTTGGTGAAAGCCAATTCGGAAGGACAACCCGGTCCGCAAACCTATGGGCGCAATCATGCAGATGGTGCAAATATGTTGGCTGATGCTGTTGCACCGCACGGCGGTATTGTGATGTGGCGAGCCTTTGTATATGAAGCCTCGAAAGAAGATAGGCACAAACACGCCATGAATGAATTCAAACCCTTAGACGGTCAATTTAGAAAAAATGTGATTGTGCAAGTGAAAAATGGGGCAATTGATTTTCAACCAAGAGAGCCTTTTTCACCGCTTTTTGGCGCATTGGAGAAAACGCCGATTATGCCCGAATTTCAAATCACGCACGAGTATTTGGGGCAGGCGACACATATGGTATATAGTGGAACGCTGTTTAAAGAAACGCTTATGTCAGATACATATGCGAAGGGCAAAGGCTCGACAGTTGCAAAAGTAATGGATGGCAGTTTAGATAACCATGCCTTGACTGGTGTGGCGGGCGTAGCCAATATAGGCGCGGATAGAAACTGGTGTGGACATCCATTTTTGCAATCCAATTGGTATGCTTTCGGGCGTTTGGCTTGGAATTATGAGTTAAAAGCGGAAGATATTGCGGATGAATGGTTGAAACAGACCTTTTCGCTACCCCCTCAGTATTCAGCCGCTTTGAAAACAATAATGATGCAATCGCGTGAAAATTTGGTGAATTATATGACCCCTCTGGGCTTACATCATATTATGACGTATGGCAGCCATTATGGTCCTGCGCCGTGGGTGGACTTTGGCAGTCGCCCCGATTGGAATTGCACCTATTATCATCGGGCGGATAGTATCGGTTTGGGCTTTGATAGAACGGCAAAAGGGAGCGATGCCATAAGTCAATATACCCCCTCAGTATCTAATATGTTTTCTGATATAAAAACGTGTCCAGAGGAGTACCTATTATGGTTTCATCATGTGCCGTGGGATTATAAAACGAAATCGGGTAGGACGCTGTGGAATGAATTGTGCTACCGCTATTATACAGGTGCTGCAAGTATAAAAGCAACGCAAAAAGCATGGGAAGGTATGAAGCAACATATTGATAATCAACGTTTTGAACAAGTCGAAATGCTTTTAGTTATTCAAGAAAAAGAAGCGATATGGTGGCGCAATGCCTGTTTGCTGTACTTTCAAACGTTTTCAAAAATGCCTATTCCAGAGGGATTTGAAAAGCCTGATAAAGCGTTAGAGTATTATAAAGGGTTGAAATTTCCGTATGCGCCAGGGAATTAAATGAATGATAAATTAAGTCACTCCGAATTTACAACAATTACATTGCGTCACTACGTGACTAAAGAAGTTCTTGGGGTCAATGTCTGTTATAAACATA
>JAYVKQ010000533.1:0-2173 GCA_043768285.1 Saprospiraceae bacterium
GTCTCAACTCTGTGTAATTTAATCCTATATTTGCAACAAAAAAAATCAACTATGTTTATACACGACACGCAAATTCGCGTCCGATACGGCGAAACCGACCAAATGGGCTATCTTTATTATGGCAACTACGCCCAATACTACGAAGTAGGTAGAGCCGAAGCCATACGCTCCATAGGGTTGAGTTATAAAGAAATGGAGGAAAAACTCAAGATAATGATGCCTGTGATGTCGCTACAAATGCGTTTTGTGCGCCCCGCTTTGTATGATGAGCTATTGACGGTTCGAACAACTTTGCGCCAACTACCCGCCGATACCATCACTTTTT
This sequence comes from Saprospiraceae bacterium, assembly GCA_043768285.1. Classification (GTDB taxonomy): domain Bacteria; phylum Bacteroidota; class Bacteroidia; order Chitinophagales; family Saprospiraceae; genus JAAFJT01. The sequence continues at coordinate 326 of JAYVKQ010000533.1, forward strand.
ATATGGAAATATTTAATGAAAAGAAAAAATTAGTGAATGGCGGTAGCGTTAAACTATGCTTTGTGGATATGACCAATAATAAGACAATTCCTACACCGCCTTATCTGATTGATGCTTTGAAAGCTTATTTTTGATACACTATCATACCCCTCAGTCATGCTGTCCAGCTTGATTATGAATATTTTTTCTATATTTGCCTTCAAAAATATCCTTTTATGTCACAACAACAACCGACAGACGTTATCCTCATCGGCACAGGCATTATGAGTGCCACCATCGGCGTTTTACTCAAACAGTTGCAGCCCGATTGGCATATCCAAACCTTTGAACGTTTAGACCGCCTTGCACTTGAAAGCTCCGATGCGTGGAACAATGCGGGAACGGGTCATGCCGCTTTTTGCGAACTCAACTACACCCAAGAGTTAGAAGATGGCACTATAGATTGCTCAAAAGCCTACAAAATTGATGAACAATTTGAACAATCGAAGCAATTTTGGGCGTATTTGGTTGATAATCAAATCATTGAAAAGCCTGAAAGTTTTATCAATAATGTGCCGCATATCAGTTTTGTACAAGGCGAAGAAGATGTAGATTTTCTAAAAAAACGCCATCAAACGCTTACCCGAAACCATCTTTTTGAAGGTATGCAATATACCGAAGACCATGCTATTTTGAAGCAATGGATACCCTTGATGATGCACCACCGCAACTCGTCCGAAAAGTTGGCGGCTACTAAAATGGACATCGGTACCGACGTGGATTTTGGCGCACTGACCCGCCGTTTGTTTACTTATATGGATGCACAATCACATACAGATGTGTACCTAAACCACGAAGTTCGAGATATTGAACGCCACGACAATGGCATATTATGGAATGTAACCGTTTTAGATTTAAAAACAGATGAAGAACGGATTGTAACAAGCAAGTTTGTTTTCATTGGTGCAGGTGGTGGCGCATTATGGCTACTCGGTAAATCGGATATACCAGAAGCGAGTGGTTATGGTGGCTTTCCTGTGAGTGGTCAATGGTTGCGTTGTACGAATGAGGCAGTTATTGCTGAACATGGTGCAAAAGTATATGGTAAAGCTGCCGTAGGTACGCCGCCAATGTCCGTTCCACACTTAGATTCTCGGGTGATTAATGGTAAAAAAGAACTATTATTCGGACCTTTTGCGGGATTTTCTACTAAATTTTTAAAGCACGGCTCATATCTCGATTTGTTCCAATCCCTTGAATTTGACAATATTATACCAATGGTCAGAGCAGGTATTGACAATATTCCTTTGACAAAATACCTCATTGACCAAATACGCCAATCACCCGAGGAACGATTAGAAGCCTTACAAGAATTTTACCCCGATGCAAAAATGGAAGACTGGACGCTTGAAATTGCAGGACAACGGGTACAAGTTATCAAAAAGCACCCCGAAAAAGGCGGTATATTAGAATTTGGAACTGAAATAGTCCACTCGGCGGATGGTTCAATTGCAGCACTTTTGGGCGCATCGCCTGGGGCATCAACCTCTGTATCAGCTATGCTCGATGTCTTGAAAAAATGTTTTCCCAATCATATAAAAACCGAAGCGTGGCAACGCACATTAAAGGATTTGATACCGTCTTATGGACTAATATTGGCAGAGGATAAGGAATTGTGCGATTTTGTGCGAGGGTGGACGAATAATTCGTTAAAATTGTTGGATTGAGTTTATCAGTATTACCCCCTCAGTATTTTAAATCTTAAAATCAATATAGAACTGATTGCGATATAACTAATTGATAATCAATTAATTATTTTTTTTCTTGAGTAGCCTTAGAGTAAACTAAGTTATTGATTATTAGGCTTTT
>JAYVKQ010000534.1:0-19781 GCA_043768285.1 Saprospiraceae bacterium
AAAACTGGTTTAGGAAATTGATTTTGAATAATTTTTAGAATTTTTTTTGCAAAAAAAATTCTAAAAATTATTCAAAATCAATTTCCTAAACCAGTTTTAATTTTTCACCACCTTAAACACCGCAATATCCTGCCCCTGAATAACTTTTGCGAAATAAACGCCAGCAGATAAGTGCTTTAAATCAAGACTATATTGTTGATTAACAATACTTTTTGCGATAAAATGTTTTTTCCCCACCGCATCTGTTACTTCAATATCATAGACTTTTACCCCCTCAGTATTTTCGGTCTCTACCACCAATTTTTCGCTAAACGGATTAGGATACACCCATGCTTTTATTTTTCCATCAAATAGCACACTTTTTATTGGTGAAAACTCAAATTTGCCATCATCGTCCACAATTTTGAGGCGGTAATATTGAATACCCGCTTGTGGTTTGTCATCTATGAATTGATAGCGTTGTGGTTCGAGGGTCGTCCCTTTTGCTTTGAGTTGCCCAATAGCTGTAAACGTGCGGGCATCATTACTACGTTCTATATCGAAATAGCTTGAATTACGCTCCGACGCTGTTTCCCATGTCAAATAAGCGGCATTACCTTTACGAAAAGCCGTAAAATTTGTCAATTCAACGGGTAGCAATGAGTTAGTTGCACCACCACCAATGGCAAATTCGCCGAACACGCTTAAATTATTACGTCGCGCAATATATCGTTGGGATACGCCGCCCCCTACATCATGTACGCCTGCCAAACCCCAAGGCACGCTGGGGACTGGTCGGTGGATGATACGCAGCTCGGAAGGCTGTGTGATGCTCGGATAATTACTCAAGGTCAAAACTAAACGGTAGGTACTGATAGTCAAACCATTAGAAGGCTGTATTTCCCAAACGCCACAAGCGGCACAGGTATTAAAAATTGCAAAATTGTTGCTATCAAACAAAGACAAACCCCATTTGAGGGGGTCCGTTATTTGATATTTCATCGAGAGCAAGCCACTATTATTTAAGCCATCTACCACAACAAGGGCTTGCAAAAACGAGGTCGCAGTACCAATGGGAAAGCGCACAGTATCTGCATTGACAACCCAACGGCGCAGACCACCATTATAGAAATAAGCTGTATCACTGCCACCTATCAAACGCGCAATATTTGTAACCGAAGTACCAAATGTTAAAAAATTGCCAGATAGATTGACTTTTCCCCACAGCAATTGCAACTCTTTATCAATCATAAGATTGTTCAAAATAGTAATGCCTTTGGGGTTGCGAATTGTCAAAAAGTCAAAATGCCCTGAGCCTTTGAGTTCTTGCGGTTCTGTATCATCCACAATAAAAGGATTGCCTATGACTTTATTTTCGTTCTGAAAAGTCTGCCCGCGAAAACGCATACCATTACTATTACTCAATTGCCACACGCCAAAATTGACTGCCGAACCGCGAAAAGTGCTCGATGTGCGTATATCAAGCAAACCATCGTAATGGACGAAAATACTGTTTTTTTCGGTATCAAATATGCCAGAGCCTTGCCTTAATTCGCTGATAGTCAGTGTTTTAGTGCCAAATTTGAATATACTACCTGCATTGGATATGCGTTGGTTAAATGTACTGGCATCATTAAAAATTTCAATATTGATAGAGCCATCCACAGTATTCAAAATAGTACCAACGATAAGGCTATCTGCTGTTGTAATGTTACCAGAATACCAATTCAAGATGCCATTGTTAATGATAGTGCCACGATTATTAACTGTATTGTAAATATCTAAACGGGCGGATCTACCAATGGTCATGTTGGTATTGCCAAAAAGAACAATTGAATCAGCAATGACAACAGTATGCCTAATATCAATGGCTGTTATCTGATTACTCGATGGGGAAGCCGTCGCGTTTTGCCAAGCCGTACCATTGTAAGTTTCCCAAGTAATGGGGCTATTCCAATTGCCGTCTGTACGGGTGCGATAATCGCCTAAGTTTTGTGTAAATAGTGTTGAGGTTAGCATTAGGCTCACTGTAAATAGAGCCAAATAGCGACAAGTGGTAATTGTTCTCATGATGTTCGTTTTGAATTTTTAATATTAATAAAATAAATAATTTATATTATTTTTAATAATTATTTTTATAAAATATGTTTAATCAAAATAAATGATTGATATTTTTAGTTAATTCGGAATTATATATGGTAACGATTGACTTTGTTATATTGTTTTTTAAAGAGTGTATTTTCATCAAAAAACAACCTATTTAAGGTATAAAAACTTTTCTTCATTCTGGATGAAAAAGTTCTGTGATAATAGACATATTCGGAAATTATTTTTCACCTTTTGGAAATGTTCTTTGTAGCGTCGAATTTATTCGAAGCCGCCGCACTCGTCGAGAGTATTTTTGGCTTCGGTAGCGTGATGTTTCAGCCCGCTTATTGCACTTCTAAATTTGGTGTGTAGGGATTTACAGAAGCCTTGCGCATGGAACTTTTAGAACCCATTATGGGTTCTACATATTTGCATTCAGACGGTACAATTGATATTAGATGCGCTTTTTTCAAAGAATTATTTACAAAGCCAATGAATTTGACTTGCATGATATTTCAACTTTTGAAACAGACATTCGATTTGTTGTAACCCATTTTTAAGCATAAAACAATTATATTATATTGTATGAAAACTGACTATCAAGTAGGCATTATCGGCGCAGGTTTCGCAGGGTTGGTTGCCGCTACCCATTTGCGAAAAGCTGGAAAAAATTCATTTGTTATATTAGAGCGCGCTTCTGAAATAGGAGGCACTTGGCGAGACAATGTGTATCCTGGGTGTGCTTGCGATGTGGTATCGTATGTATATTCAATAGCTTCTGAACCGAACCCTGATTGGAGTCACCAATATTCGAAACAGCCAGAAATACTGCAATATCTTAAAAATGTCGTTGCTAAAAATGATTTGGAACCGCATATCAGTTTTGAGACGGATATAGTCAAAGCCGAATTTATAGAAAAAGATGGCTATTGGCAACTAACTGACCAACACGGCTATCAAACGCGGGTGCGGCTATTGATATCTGCCATTGGTCCCTTAAATCGCCCTGTTATACCCCCCTTCAAAGGATTAGATACTTTTAAAGGAAAAGCCTTTCACTCCTCGCAATGGGATACGACTTGCGATTTGAAAAATAAACGCGTGGCTGTGATTGGGACGGGGGCGAGTGCTATTCAAATTGTGCCTAATATTGTGGATGTGGTAGTCCAATTGAACGTTTTTCAACGGACTGCTGCTTGGGTTGCTCCTCGTTTTGATAGAAAAATTTCTGGTTTTGAAAAGACATTGTTTAAATATCTACCTTTTACACAAAAAGCCTTTCGAGAAGGTTTTTATTGGTTGAATGAGTTTTTTGGCAAAGCGTTCTTGGGTAATATGCGTGTCTATAAAATTAATGAATATCTGATTACCCAAAAACTTAAAAAAGAGGTACATGACCCAGTTGCGCGCCAAAAGCTAACCCCTCAGTATGCCATAGGTTGTAAGCGCATTTTGGTCTCTGATGATTATTTGCCAACCTTCAATCGCCCAAACGTAAATCTTGTAACCGAGGCTATTGACTATATAACAGAAGACAGCATTATCACCAAAGATGGGCAAGTGCATCCCGTTGATATTATCGTTTTAGCCACAGGTTTTGAAGCGGCTAATGTGGATATATATACCAAAATTTTTAATCAACACGGCATCAATTTGATAGACGAATGGCAGAAAAAAGGCGTAGAAGCCTATCGTGGTACTACCATTGCAAACTTTCCAAATTTGGCTTTTCTTTTAGGACCCAACACGGGCTTGGGGCATAACTCTGTCATCCATATGATGGAGTCGCAGATGACCTATATTCTTCAATATTTGGATATTTTAGAAAAAAATGGATTTGAAGCCTATTTGGAATTGAAACCAGAAGTGCAAAAAAAATACAACGAAAACCTACAAAAACAATTTGATGGAACGGTATGGGCTTCGGGCTGCGATAGCTGGTATTTTAATAAATTTGGTAAGATTACGACCTTATATCCGCGCTTAACGGCGCAATTTCGGCGCGAAACGAAGCGGCTGAATGTGGAAGATTATCAAATTTTTAATAAGAAATAATAGAGCAATGTTTAATTCTATGTATCGCGTTTTGGTAACATTCTCGCAGGGCGATTTAAATCGCCCTGCGAGAATGTAAATTAATGAACAGATACCGTTTTGCTCAAATTCTATTTTCCTTTTCAAAACGTATCCACCAAAGACATCACTTCTAAGCTATTTAACACTTCATCTGCTTTGGCTTTGGTTTTATAGAAAATACTGAATTCTTTATTCGGTAGAATATCAAAATAGTTGTTGTCAAATACCCCCTCAGTATTTGTGGTGACATAAACATTTTTCATCAAGTATGGGGCTTTGAATTTCAGTATATAGCCACCTTCCATCGGCGTTAACTCCTTGATAATGTTCACTTTATACAAACTAAAATCCTTAGGTTTGACTAAATAAATAACTCTACTAATTAGCGGTTTGTCGGGACGTTGGTACATCAAATGGACATATACGTTTTTAGGTGTTGCCAAATCTGCCAATAATGTTTTAAAATTGACATTATACACTTCTTCGCTCGAATTTGTTTTTGACATCACTTCTTTCACGTCCATAAACAGTGTTTTGCCTGTAAAATCTATGGCTTGTACGGTCAGTTGTCCACTCGTAACGAGGTTGTCATTCACAATATGCACCCGTAATGTTTCTTTTTCAACTACAGGCGTGAGTAATATATCTGCATACACGTCTCTGACTTTATATTGTAATGCCTTCCATTTGCCTTTGCTGTCAATGCTCGACCATGATGCGACGGGCCACACGTCATTCAATTGCCAATACAGCGTACCCATGCAATACGGTTTGGCGCGCCGTTGTGCTTCGATAGCCTTTCCGATACCTTCCGCTTGAAGCAATTGACTGACATAGGCAAAATCTTTGAACGTCTTGGGTGCGCGGTAATATTGACCCATATACTTTTTAATCAACTGGTTACCTTTTGGGTGCTTTTGGTGCATCAGCATCACCTCCGAAGTCAATTCTCTATCTTCTGGCTTCGTAAAACTCTCAATGGTTTTCCAATCTGGGAATGACTGAAAACCATATTCGGACATAAAACGTGGTACGCGCTGCTCAAAATGCTCGAAAGGCTTTTCATCGTGCCACACAAACCAATCGTGGCTATCCCCCTCAGTATAACTCTTATCGTTGTAGCGTCCGTAGCGTGGCGAGCTTTCCCAATACGGTGTTTGGTTAGAATATTCCGCCACTACATCTGGCAATATTTTATTAAATAGGGCTTTGTATGCCCCCCAAATATACTCCTTTTGGTCGGGATTAAAACGCGGTTGCCAACCCCAATTATGCCATGCTTCGTTTATCTCATTATTGCCGCACCAAAGGGCTATGCTGGGATGATTGCGCAAGCGTTTGACTTGCTCAATTGCTTCATTTTCAGCATTTTGCAAAAATTTTTCATCACCAGGATACATCGCACAGGCATACATAAAATCCTGCCATATCAACAAGCCTTTTTCATCGCAAAGGTCATAAAAATCATCCGTTTCGTACACGCCCCCACCCCAAATGCGGAGCATATTCATATTAGAATTGACAGCATCGCTAATGGTTTGCAGATGGTGTTCGTGTTTTACATTTTCTAAAAACATATCTTCGGGGATATAATTCGCCCCTTTGATAAATATCGGAAAACCATTCAATTCAAAATGAAAACTCTCCCCTTTTGCATCTTTTTTAGTTATCAATTCAAGCGTTCGCAAGCCAATTTTAGTAGATTTTGCGTCATAGGCATTGCCATTGGCTTGAATATTTACATCAATTGTGTATAGAAAAGGCGTGCCGAGGTTATGTGTCCACCAAAAAGTGGGGTATAAAATATCGGTGGGCAACGAAACGGTATTCTGTCCAACAGTAACATTAAGAGGCTTTGAAAACGTTTTGCCATTCACCACCACATTCACGGTGACGGTCGTGTCTTTTGTTGATATGATGGAAATTTGGGTTTCTAAGGTCGCTTTTTCACGATTAAGGCTTATTTGCTTTGTAAAAACATCTTCAATTTTGACCATTGACCATGCCTCTAATGTCGCATCTTGCAAACCACAAGTGACATAGCGCGGTCCCCAATCCCAACCATAATGGTATTGGGCTTTGCGGGTATAAACGCGGGTCGTGTTATATACATCTGGATAATCAACAAGCGCATCATCTGCCAATATTTTTTCTCGCGTAACGGGCGATGTGAACAAAATGCGCAATACATTCCCTTTTTCCTTCAAATAAGGGCGCACATCAGCTTTCCATGTGCGAAACATATTGTCCGTTTTATAGACAATGGCATCATTGAGCATCACATCGGCGTAAGTATCTACCCCCCTCAGTATCAAATCGACTTTTTCGGCTTTCAAGAGGTCGGGCGATATGTCAAATGTTTTATCAAAAATCCAATCCTTTTTTTCGAGCCATTGGAGGTGCTTCTCATTAGTGCCGTAATAAGGGTCAGGGATAAGCCCGTTGTCGTATAGTGCGTTGAGTACCGTATTTGGTAGTTTGGTTTTATAACCCTCTACACTGATATTGCGACCCAAGTCCTTCTCGTTGGGTGGTACGGGGGCGACAGTAGGCTGAAAATGCCAATCGTCATTAAGCGACATTAGCGTAGGCGTTTGTGCGTGGTTCACTTTAATAAAGCATGTGATGAAGAACAAAGAAAAGCCGATAATGATGGTGCTGCGTAGTAACCTGTTCATAGTTGCGTTAGTTGCGTTTGTATTATTCTGCATATAGTGGCATAAATATAGGTCACTCAAATTAAGTAGGAAACAAATTAGAGGTTTTTTTATAAAAATAATTTATTGTTGTATTGTTAAAGCTGTGAATGGCTATTTTGACCTATTTATCAACCAATTTAACAATACAACAATACAGCAATAATTTATAACATCACTTTTGAAAACATATTCCAAACTTGATCCTTCGGTGGGTTAGCCACTATCTCCACGGGCGTTTTTTGAACAGGGTGTATAAAAACCATTGAGCGACAATGCAAACTGATAGACTGGTCCGCATTGGGTGTCGGGTAGCCATACTTAATATCCCCGCGAATAGGGCAGCCGATATGCGCCAATTGCGCCCGTATTTGGTGCGAACGTCCTGTGGTTGGATGCACTTCCAATAAGTGAAAATTGCCCAAACTGGACATCAAATCGTAGCTCAGCTCCGCTTGTTTGGCATCGGGATGGCGGCGACTGGGTCCATTGAGTACCTTTGTTACATTTTTTTCTCTATCCTTATCCAAATAATGCACAAGGGTTGCTGTCAAAGGCTCTGGTCGGTCTTTGACCAAAGCCCAATAGGTTTTTTCGACTTTGCGCTCGGCAAATAGGGCGTTCATGCGCTCCAATGCCTTACTTGTGCGGGCGAATATCACAGCACCACTAACGGGTCTATCTATGCGATGCACCACACCGAGATAGACATCACCGGGCTTACCATATCGCCTTTTGATATAGGCTTTCACTGCCTCCGATAGTGGCTCGTCGCCTGTTTCATCTCCTTGCACCAATACCCCCGCTGGCTTGTTTATGGCAATCAAATGATTGTCTTCGTATATTATATCTAAATTCATATCTTATATTTGCCGCAAAGGTAGGAAAAACCGTGTGAAAATTTAATAAAAAGCCAATCGTACCCGCCAAATTCATTTGGCGGCTTTAGATATTCGAATAACCACAAAATTAAATTTGGAAGTATGCGATAATTGTGCGCCACCAAATGAATTTGGCGGGTACGAAAATGATTTGATTATGCGAATATTAGGTTCAATCTCAATAAATCCGTTAGGATTTGTACGTTTATAGATAATGTATGTGAAAATGTAAAACTTACCCTAAATCTTGCTTGAAAGTGTAAACTACTTTTTAAGCAAAATGAAACATCACAATAGTTTTTAAAATACACTTATTTTTACATCAAATATCATCACTATTAACCACATCAATATGATACGCTATATCATCATAATAGGGCTTTTTGCATTAATATCTTGTAAAAATGCCCCAAAACAAGAGCAACAAACCGATAGCACGGTGCAAAATGAAACGGCTACACAGATGCCTATGGATGCGTCCAATAACCCCGACAATGCGACCGTGCCACCCCCCTCAGTATCTAAAGCCAATAAGCCCGTTCAAAATTTGACGGTTGTGCCAAAGCAACAAATCGGGCTAATCACTGCCAATATGTCGGAAGCGGATATTAAAAAAGTGTATGGCGAAAACAGCGTCATACGGGTTGATAGGGGCGATGTACAAACCCTCCTTTTTCCAGCCACGCCCAACGAATTGGAAATATCGTGGAAAAAAGGGTTTGATTTTAAAAAATTGGAAACTGCTATTATCCGCAAGGGCAATTGGAAAACGGCAGAGGGTATCGGCATTGGTACGACTGTGGATAACCTTAGCACCATCAATGGCATACCCATCGAACTCTACGAAATTGAAGATGGGTTCGCCCTCGTGCGTTGGAAAGGGGGAGCGGTCAATGCTAATTTGAAATGCGTAGTGGACACCTATGCGAAGAAAGTGGTAGAGATACAAATTGATTTTTAGATTTTACCTTGCCACCACTTGAAGCCTGTCCATTACACACAAGTCACATTTTGAAACTACGTTTCAAGAAAAAATGGCAGAAACGAGACTGTTATAAACATTTTGACCCTACGGGTCATTGAAACCTGTACAAATCAAAAGACCCGATAGGGTCAAAATGTTTATAATAATGCTGTTTACCCTCCTTTTCGATAGTCACGTAGTGACTTAATGTGTCTAAAAGATGTGTGTAATGGACAGACTTGAAGCGGCGGCACGGATTATACCCCTCAGTATTTTGTAGTTTTTAGTATCGTGTGAGCGGTTTCGGAAACGGAAAATATTTTTTTGCAAAAAAAAATATTTTCCGTTTCCGAAACCACCTGTTAGCTTTAATTTTAAGAGTCTCTTCGACCTGTTCCCATACAATCAAGAGCATTTCAGCGACCTATTCCGCGTTTCATAGAATAGTATATATGATGTGGTGTAGAATATCTAACTTGCGTTTTTTTATACAAAATCACTCAACTATATGCGTTTTCTACTCACTTTCCTATGCATTCCTCTCATTTTTGTCGCTAATATCCAAGCACAAAAGAAAAATGCTGCCTTTGAATATCCGATAAAGCAAGCCACTTCGAGTCTAAAAGTTGATGGCATAATTGACGAAAAAGCATGGCAAGATGCTACTCTTGCAGATAATTTTTTCATGGTATTGCCGATGGATACCAGCCGCACGAATGTCAAAACCGAAGTGCGTATGACCTATGACAAGGACAATGTCTATATCATGGCTACGTGTTACGAGGGCACAAAAGGCGATTATGTGGTCGAGAGTTTGAGACGTGATTTTAATTTTGGTAAAAATGATAATTTTATCGTCTTCATTGACCCTTTTAATGACCAAACCAATGGTTTTGCCTTCGGTATAAATGCGGCAGGTGCGCAATGGGACGGCATGATGTATGAAGGCGGAAAAGTGGATTTGAGTTGGGACAATAAATGGTATTCAAAAGTGGTGAACTATGCCGATAGGTGGGTTTTTGAAGCGGCAATTCCATTTAAAACCATTCGCTATAAGTCAGATGTTAGCCAATGGGGTATCAATTTTGGTAGAAATGATTTGAAAACGACTGAAAAATCGGCTTGGGCTCCTGTGCCACGCCAGTTTCCAACGGCATCATTAGCCTATACGGGGAGTTTGGTTTGGGATAATCCGCCCCCGCAACCGAGCGTTAATATTTCGGTTATTCCTTATGCTTTGGGCAGTGTGTCAAAAGATTTTGTAAAAAATACTAAATCGGTTATCAATAAAGATATAGGCGGTGATGCAAAAATTGCCTTGGGGTCTTCGTTGAATTTGGACGTGACGATTAATCCCGATTTTTCGCAAGTGGAAGTAGATAGGCAAGTGACTAATTTAGATAGATTTGAGCTGTTTTTTCCAGAAAGAAGGCAGTTTTTTCTTGAAAATGGCGATTTATTTAGCAATTTTGGTACGCAAGATGTGCGTCCGTTTTTCTCAAGGCGCATTGGTTTGAATACGCCCATTCAGTTTGGGGCGCGGTTAAGTGGCAAAATTAACGAAGATTTGCGCATCGGTGCTATGACCATGCAAACGGGCAAAGTAGCAGCCAATGGGCAACCTTCTCAAAATTTTTCAGTATTGGCGTTGCACCATAAAGTACAAAAACGCTCGAATATTGGCGCATTTATCATCAATAAACAATCGTTGAATTATAAACCTGATGCGGGTTCTTCGCTGCCTAAATATGCACAATATAACCGCAATATGGGCGTAGAATATAACTTGGCGAGTTCTAATAATTTTTGGACAGGCAAGGCTTTGTTGATGAAATCATTTTCACCAAACGTTCAAGGCAAAGATATAGCGCAGATAGGCGCGCTCAATTATAACAACCGAAATTGGCAAATATTATGGGAACATCAATATGTGGGTAAAAACTTTAATGCCGAGGTCGGTTACGTGCCGCGCACAGGGTATATCAAACTTAGCCCTGGCATAACGTATCAAATGTTTCCTAAAAGCGGTAAAATTCTGTCGCACGGACCCTCCACGTTTTCATTTTATTATACCACCGAAAATTTCAAAAAAACAGAAAATACCAATGTGCTTTTCTATAATGTCACGTTCAGAGACCGCAATATGGTATCGGCATGGATTGCCAATGATGATGTCACGCTTTTAAGACCTTTTGACCCAACGAACAGTAATGGGGCGACCTTAACAACGGGTACGCGCCATAAATGGAAGGCTTTTGGTACTGACTTTACTTCTAAACCACAAAGCCTATTTACTTATTCATTTTCAACACGTTATGGCGGTTATTATGCTGACGGCACGCGCTTGAACATTAGCAATACGATTGGTTATCGCTTTCAGCCATATGTGAGTTTAGCTGTGAATACGAGCTATACAGATATTCGTTTGCCTGCGCCATGGGGTGTCACAAAGTTTTGGCTTGTAGGACCTCGTTTGGATGTAACGATGACGGATAAACTATTTTTTACGACCTTTGTGCAATACAATGAGCAAATAAAAAATGTGAATGTTAATACCCGTTTGCAATGGCGTTACAAACCAGTTTCAGACTTGTTCATCGTTTATACAGATAATTATTTACCCGAAAATTTTAAGGTCAAAAATCGGGCGTTGGTGTTGAAATTGACTTATTGGTGGAATGTGTAAGGAGGAAACATGAAACATCCTGAATTTTATAACAAGTTTTGTGCAGCCGTCACTACGTGACTATTCGCTTTGAAATATCTTGTTTTGCTACCGAAATGTCGTAGCTAACGCTACTTTGCACTCCAATGTTGTTTTAAATGTAGCGTTAGCTACGACATTTCGGTAGGTAAAATGCAGAAAAGAAAAGTGAATAGTCACGTAGTGACGAATGCACAAAACTTGTTATAATATTCGGGATGTTCCATAATTTTCCTCAAAATACTGAGGGGGTAGCCCATCAAAGCAAGGGTGCAAAAGTTTTTTCAAAAATAGCTATATCCTTGATATGCGCTTCTAATCCCGTCATCGTGTTGGGTGTTTTGTCTTCAATACATTGCTCAATCACGATATGTGGATATATTTTCATCGCTTTTAACTCGCGCACCAAACGCGGGTAATCAATATCGCCTTCGCCAAACGTTTCCGACCATATGCCATCTACTGATTGTCGGACGTGCAACTCCACAATACGCTTGGCATAAAGTTTTAGCACATCAAAAACAGCAACTTTTGAATTGCTCGACCCTCTGAAAACCCAATGCACATCGAAACAAAACGATACATATTGGGGCGAAGTATTGAGCATAACGTGGTGAAACTCTCTCGCTCCTGCCAAAAACTCAGGCGCATGGGTATGGTATGCCAATATCATCCCTTTTTGTTTTAAAGTTGTGCCCAATCGTTCCATCGCTGCGGCTTGGGTTTGCAGTTGTTCATCGCTTTTCAACTCCTCGCTGCCCCATTTGATAGGACTTGGGTTTGTGACCACGATTTTAGTACCGTATATCTTCGCTTCGTCGGCAATGGCTAAGACGTTTTGAATGGATTTTTCTACTTCATCGGCTTTGTGCATTACGCTATTGACATAGATGGAGGGCATAGCGATATTGTATTTTTTCAAAACGGCTATCAAATCATGGGCTTCTTTGGCATTATTTAGGCTTGGCTCGTAGGCTTTGATACCCGTTTTTGCAAATTCAGCAATGCAGGCATCTAAGTTTTCGCCCCACGTTTTCTTTTGTCTTTTATAAAAAGTCGTCCAATTGTAGGCATTGCACGATATGGGAAATTTGAACCCCTTGCCTTTAGATGTGGACGTGGTCAAGGCAGTTAAAGCCGTTAAACCCGCTACGGAATGGATAAATTGTCTGCGATTAGTCATAATAGAGGATAATAGATAATTTGCAATAAGAATATGGAATCCAAATTTCAGGATTACTGAGTAAGTCCATATTGATTGTAGGTTTTAAGTTAAGTAAAACAAATTTACATAATAAATTACTTACAGAACAATTGTACGTCCATTCGGTTTGTAATTTTTTTTTTAATATTTTCAAGCAATGCCTTATAAATCAAACAAAATACGGCACTTTTTTGTTAAAATTCAATTTTTCATACAAATATGTATATTTTACCTATTCAGGTTATTTTTTTTTGGAAAAAAGGTGCATATCTTTGTAGAACGATTTCAAGCAAACACACATTTCTCATGAACAAACCGAGACTTACATGAGACAATATGCTCTCATATGCCAATTCTTTTTCAGTACCATTTTCCCTTTGTTCAATCAGACGGAAGGATGGACTTCTACCTGTACAGCCAATTTCCCAAGCGTTGTAGAGATGATGATTGACGCTTGTGGGGACGATAATGAGTTTTATCGAGAGTACGTTGTCCTCAAATCTGGGGTCGCATCATTTCCAATTCAGAACTATAATTTAAGGGTCACAAACCCCTTTAACAATGCCTTTGTTGGCTCAGTTAAAGTAGAAAAGGGTTTTTCTAAACCCGATATTATTGATAAACTTAACGCGGCAAATATTCCTTGTGCCTATGGCATTTCTTTCCGCGACATATTCGCTGCACCTTATTACGGCAACGTGCCGCCCAACTCTAAGATATTGATTTTCAATAATAAAGACAGTGTGGACTTAGATTTTTTGGGCAGTAGAGACTTATCAAGTCTTTGTGGTTCTAAGGTATTTGTTGCACTCGGCACTGTACGTCCACAATCGCCCAATACGCCCATATTTAGAAATTTCCCGCGCAATCGTAGTTGTGGAACAACAGGTTGTTTGCGAAAGGCGGAGTTTCAATTTGAAGGAACAATCACACCCCCTTGCCTGCAATTGACCTATGATATATTGAAATTGCCAAGCCCTACGGTCATTCGCCCTAACGAAGAATTTGGCGATGGTTCTTACATTCGCACAAAGGCTGATGGTTCAATTGGCTATGGTGGTGGTGGACTAATTGGTCCATCAACAGTTTGTATGCCCCCTACGAGTTTGATGTGTACTATCCCTGCCATACCAGACTATGGTGTAGGCTTTTGGAACGTTCTGGCATATGATGGCTTGAATAATTTTACAAATTTCAAAGGATATTATCAAGCCAAAGGCAACCATCCAACGAGTATCGTCGCTCCTGTGGGTAGTTTTGAGTACAATACGGCGCGTGATGGTTGGAAACCCTACCAAGCACCTTCTGAGGCGCATCCAACCTATGGGGCATTGAGCCCGTACGATGGATGCGATGTAAAGGCTGATAGTTTTAGCATTATTGCCAAACGCAAGGGTTTTCCGTGTGGTAATTACAATTTACGTTTGGTCAAATATGATGATTATGTGCGTATCCGCGTGGACGTTACGGGCGATGGCACTTGGGAATATGATAATGCTTTTAATGCCCCTGCTTGTGCTACGGGTTGTAATACTGTGGTTTGGCAGGGTAATTTAAGTTCGGACACGCGCGTCGAGATTTGGAGTTATGATATAAAAAAAGAATTTAACACAACGCTTGTTTTTGAAAAAAATCCGACGGGCGTTAATCCTTTACAAGTTATAGCAACGACCACGCCCACACCTTGTAGTGGGACAACGGGTGGTCTTAATTTGAATATAACAGGAGGTACAGCACCCTTTACGACTACTTGGACTGGCGCAACACCTATTCCAAATAATGCCGTATCAGGGGCAAATTTAGCCTCTGGCATATATCAAGTTGTTGTTAAAGATGCCTCTGGTTGCTATGATACGGCTAAAATTTTAGTGCCCCAAACCAATACTATCATCGCTCAAGCGGGTAAAGATACTGCCTATTGTGCAGGAGGCACTGCCATACTGAGGGGGGCGGCTTCGGGTGGAACTGGTACTTTGACTTATGAATGGTCGGCACTTAATCATATACCTATTCTTAATCAGATAGCCACCGTAAGCCCTTCAATACCAACATCTTATGTGTTGAAAGTAACAGATGCCAATGGTTGTTTTAAAACGGATACAGTGCTTGTCAATGTACGGAATTTGCCGTTTATGACTATGACGGTTTCGACAAAAGACAGTGTGTGCAACAACGAAGTGCCGATACTGAAAGTAAAAGGTGCAAATACGTATTCATGGTCAACTGTGCCACCCATTGCAGGAGCTGCTTTGAGTAGCACAACGGGCGATAGTGTGGCTTTATTTGCCCTATTTTTACCAGCACCTCAATACCGTATCATGGCACAGGGGACGGATGCAAATGGTTGTGTGAATTTTTTAGAGACGATAATCGTTATTCGTCCTTTACCAAATGTGACCATTGACCCCATAAATGATACACTTTGCACAACGGATAATCCACGCACATTGACGGGTACACCCGCTACGGGCGGAAGATATTATGCAGTCAATCCTTTTACAGGCGATTCCTGTAAGACCTGTATTATCAATGGCAATCAATTTAGCCCCAGCAATGCGGGTGTTGGCAAATATACCATTTCACACGAGTTGATTGATGATGTGGGCTGCCGCAATGCGCCGAGTATTGAAATCAATATTAAAACTTGCACGACTTGCCCAAAGCCTGATTCGACCATGCAGACTGCGTTTACGTGCGACCCCACAAAAGTAGGTGCATCCAGCCAAAATTTAAAAAAAGGCAATGGTTGCGATTCAATAGTGGTGACGATGTATATTCTTTCTCCCATTGATACCACTTTAGTTAATCTAAAAAGCTGTAACCCAAATCAAGCGGGTATTGTTATTACTAAATTTAAAAACAGTTATAATTGCGATTCGGTGGTGTTGACAACAACAATATGGGTCAAATCGGACACAACAATATTGACTAAAACCAGTTGCAACCCTGCGGACACAGGGACGACTCGCCGCTTATTGCAAAGCGTAGGTGGCTGCGATTCGCTCGTTTTTACGACTACGCGATTGGTTAAATCGGATACGACTACCATAATTAGAACGAGTTGTAACCCAGCAGACACGGGTTCAGCGCGGCGCATTTTGCAAAGCGTTACAGGCTGCGATTCTCTCGTTTTTACTATAACAAAATATGCTAATGCCGATACAACTCATTTGAATTCAACAAGTTGTAATCCAGCGGACACAGGCAGTACACGCCGCATTTTGCGCAATATGGGCGGTTGTGATAGCCTTGTCATTAGTAAAGTGACGCTCTCCTTGCGCGACTCTACAAAATTGACGGCTACTACTTGCGATGCTTCCAAAATAGGCATTGTATCTCAGCAATTAATTAATCGCTATGGCTGCGATTCGATAGTTGTAACCACCACAACGCGCAATAAAAATGATACCACGCGCTTAAATCTGACAAGTTGTAATCCACGCGATACGGGGACTGTCATAAAGCGTCTTATTAATGGCTCGGGTTGTGATAGTGTGCATATTACCAGAACCTTATTGACCAACGGCGATACGACAAAAATCACAGCGAAGACCTGCGACCCTACCCAAATAGGGCGTGTCTCGTTCCAACAATTGGTAAAAGTATCGGGTTGCGATAGTATCGTGCAGACGACTTTGATATTGAATAGGCGCGATTCTATAGCCATCAGAGCGACTATATGTGCTGGAGATAGTATCAAATTAGGCGCAAATTGGCTTAAAAACACAGGCTTATATCCTGCAACACTCACAAATACTGAGGGGTGCGATAGTGTCGTAGTTATGAACTTGACTGTCATTAAGGGCGATACAACTTTTATCAACAAAACAAGTTGCAACTTAATAAATGTTGGTGATAAAGCCGTTGCGTTGAAAAATATACGCGGTTGCGATAGCATTGTCGTTACCCGCACGATTTTTCAACCGATTACGATGGCACTACAAATACGGACGACTCGTGCTATCTCTTGTGCCAGTAAAAATGATGGTGAAATAAATCTAAGAGTGTTGTCGGGTGGCAAAGCACCGTATATTCCACGTTGGCTGACGGGTGATACGACTGCCACGTTGAAGAATATTAGGGCGGGTATGTATTACGTCACCGTGACTGATGCCGATGGATGCCAAAGCCGCGACTCATTTGCGCTCAACGAACCGCCTCCCCTCAGTATTCAAACCGTAGGGATTGCGCCAAAATGCTTTGAAAACCCATCGGGTAGCATCCGTATTGATAATATTGCGGGCGGCGTTGGTACATATCGTTTAGAGTCCAATATTATGACAAAAAAGTTGGATACGTTGCCCGCGCTTATATCTAATATCCCCATAGGCAATTTTAAATTTAAGATTTTAGATAAAAATAATTGCCCTTTAGATACGACTATCGAGATAAAACAAGGACGCAAACTCCTAATTGCGTTGAATAAAAGTGCCACTATTGATTTAGGGGATAGCCACGTCCTTGATGCCACTGTCAGTAACGATATTAGTATCCTCAAATGGTCACCATCTGTGGGTTTGAAGTGCGATAGTTGCCTCACAACTGTTGCTACGCCAATCACCAGCACCGTTTATACCCTCAACGTGACGGATACTGAGGGGTGCAAAGCGCGCAACAGTATATCAGTTGCCGTGGATAAAAAACGTCGCGTTTTTGCACCCACCTCATTCAGCCCGAATGGAGATGGCGAAAACGATGTTTTTACCTTATACAGCGATAGTAGTGTCAAAATGGTAACGACTCTCCGCATATTCAACCGTTGGGGCGCATTGATGTATGCCACCGAAAAATTCGCTTCAGGGGATGTTTCCAAAGGTTGGGACGGCACATTTAATGGGAAACAACTTACCTCAGATGTCTTCGTCTTTTATGCCGAAATTGAGTTTAAAGATGGAAAAAGGGAGGTTGTTATGGGGGATGTCACTTTGATGCGGTAGGTAAACATAGGGCAATAATACTATATCAGCAAATGTACTAAACTCCTCCGTACACTATTAGCTTTGTTGGCAACAAATCAAGAAGAAAAACGGGATTAATGAAATTTTATTTTACATTCTTCAAGGGTGTATTCGGATAAAGAAGCAGAAATATATCTTCAGTATTTTCAATAAAAAACCTTATTTTAATCCTTATCATCTTCCCCCATTTTCACAAAATCCACACGCACGGACTCAGGCATTTCACTATTCATCTTTTTTATCGCTTTCCACAATACTGCATTTATGTACATTTACCTACTTACGAGTTGATATGTAGGTTAGTTTTTGCTATTAAGTTTGAGTTAATTTACAATATCTTAAGATTCTTTTTCTACAAACTTATTAAAAAATTCAGACCTTTAACCATCTTTAAAAGAGGATAATTTTGGTTAGCAATGGCTGCCCAAAAGTGCTTATCTTTTTACCAGTTTTTTTTAATATTTTAAACAACAACTATGAAGCGAATACTACTTTTTGCTCTTTTTTATACACTCTGTACGGCTGTTTTTGCTCAAAAAGGGATAAAAACGTTACAAGTACCTGCCGAAAGTCAATTTTCACGAATAAATCCGACATCCGACATCCCAAATCTGAAATTTACTGAGGGGGTCTCCATTCTGCCAAGCGGACGTTTTGTAACGCCTGTCGGAAAAGTAACCCGCATTACTCGTGGGGCATTTGGTTTGGCTATTGCACCCGATGAAAAACGGGCGGTCGTTTTGCACCACAATGGCGTGGTGACGGTGATGGATTTGGTCAATAATGAAAGTATTAGAGTACCAAGTTATGATGGTAAAATCCCGCCTTTGGATACTGAAACCTTCTTAGGCGTTGCCTTTGCCAATGACAATAAAACAGTCTATTTGAGTGGTGGTGACAAGGGGAATATCGTCATATTTGATGCGTTGGCGTATAAAAAAATAGACAGTATTTCGCTAAACGGTGTTTTCAATGGTGAAAAATTTGAAGACAGTTTTACCTCCGATTTGACGATAAACAGAACGAAAAACGAACTTTTAGTCTTGGACAGAGGCAATAACCGCCTTGTGCGAATTGATATTTCAACTAAAAAAATAACGGCTTCTATTCCCGTTGGGCGTATTCCGTTTGGTATTTCACTCTCGAAGGACGGTACGAAAGCCTTTGTTGCCAATGTCGGTTTATACGATTATCCGTTGGCTCCGGGCGTTACACCTACGAATAAAGACACGATGCACTTGGATTTTCCTGCCTTCGGTATCCCTTCAAAAGAGGCGGATACTGAGGGGGTGACTTTGCCCGATGGTCGTTTTATTCCTGCCCTCGGTTCTGCTTTGGCAGAAGAAGCGATGAGCGTTTGGATAGTAGATGTAACTAAAAATCAAGTAGTTGCGAAGTTGAAAACAGGTTTGCAGATTGGTGAAAAGATAGAAGAAGCGGAAATAGTGGGTGGTGCAAGCCCTAATTCGGTGGCTGTTGGGGCAAAATTCGCCTATGTTTCTAACGCCACAAACGACTTAATTTCAATTATTGACATCGCTAAAAATAAAATCGTTGGCAATATACAACTGACCGTTGATAAGCGCATTGATAAATATAGGGGTTTAATGCCGTTTGGTTTGACGCTTTCAAGAGATGAAAAAACATTATATGTGGCTTTGTTGGGTTTCAATGCCGTTGCCGTTGTGGATGTTCAAAAACGCACAACCAAAGGCTTGATACCGACAGGATGGGGGACTACTCGTGTTCAACTTTTTAACAATGATACACAATTGGCTATTCTTTCTGCAAGAGGTTATGGGGCAGGGCAAAATGGGGGAAAAGATTTTAAAAAACCCGTGCAAGGCACGTATGTGGGCGATATTCAATTGGGTACGTGTCAAATTGTGAGCGTTCCCACTGATATTTTATTGAAAACCTATACCCAACAGGTTTTAAAGAATACTTTTAAGGAGGTGGTGGTTGAAAACCCTAACACAATTTGTCCCCCTCAGTATTCGAGCAAAAAAAGTCCAATAAAACACGTGGTTTATATCACTAAAGAAAACCGCACGTATGATGAAGTTTTTGGGCAACTCAAACAAGCAAAGGGTGATGAAACCCTCGCACGTTTTGGTGTAAATGTAGAAATTAAGCAAAAAGACAGCGTGATACTGAGGGGGGTAAGTGTGTCGCAAAATCACCAAAAAATTGCTCAACATTGGGCATTTTCAGATAATTTTTATTGCGAT
>JAYVKQ010000535.1:0-4413 GCA_043768285.1 Saprospiraceae bacterium
TGGTTTTCAAAGGCAATCCTTCGGTAACTTCGCAGGTGACGGGCAGTGGTCGTGTTAGGAAATTTTAAAATAAAAAAATAGTGCAAACAACGGAAAAACAAACCTTTAATGCTTCGAGCATCGGCGATGAAATGGGCTTTGAACGACTGTTCAAGAGCTTTTATCCGCGCCTATGCGCCTATGCGGTCACGATGATACAGGATAGAGACGAAGCGGAGGAAATAGTGCAAACCCTATTCTGTCGCCTGTGGGAACAGCGCGGCAGTCTCGATATCACGATTTCGGTACAAGCCTACCTGTTTCGGGCAGTACGAAATGCAACGTTAAACCATATTAAAAAAACACAAATAAGAGATGCCTATAAGACAATGAATCTCGATGCCATCAACAACAATCCCGAATATCAACCTGACCGTATCGCACAGTCGGATATTGCCAAACGGCTTGAAAATGCTATCGGCGGTTTGCCCGAGCAATGCCGCCTCATATTCAAAATGAGCCGCTACGAGGAGCTGAAATACAAGGAAATTGCCGACCAATTGGGCATTTCTATCAAAACGGTGGAAAACCAAATGGGCAAAGCGTTGAAAATACTGAGGGGTAGTATGACGGAGTATTTGACGGTGTTGTTGCTGTTACTTGTCATAAACTGAATACCCGTGCCACTGCTCCGAAGCGGTGGCACGGGTTAATAAATACTATTTGATATAAAAATAAAATATTAGATGAAAGAATATCTGCCAGAAATAGACGACCTCATCGCCAAGGTATTGACCGATGAAGCGAGTGCTGCCGAGCAAGCCGAGTTCATGGCTTGGGTCGAAGCCGCACCCGACAATCGGCACTATTTCGATGCACTCAAAAAGGTGTGGGATAGCTCTGCCGAAGCACTCCATAACTTAGATGTGGATACCGACACAGCATGGGCAAAGGTACAGCAACGCATCCATGCCAAACCTAAACCTTTGTCAGTCAGTTGGTTATCCACAAAGAGTATATTGCGTGCGGCGGCGGCGATTGCTTTGCTATTCACGGTGTTTCAATTTTTTAGAACAAAAGAAACGATTGAAGAAAAAGTGTTTGTCGCGCAAAACACCGTGCAGCAAGATACTTTGACGGATGGTTCTATCATCACGCTGAATAAAAAAGCGCAATTGACAACTGTTTTTTCTACAACTGAACGTCGTGTCAGATTGCAAGGCGAAGCCTATTTCGCGGTAGCTGCGAATAAAGAAAAACCTTTCGTTATTGAGGTCAAAACGCTTGAAGTGACCGTAGTCGGCACCGCGTTTAAAGTTGATGAACAATCGCTGCCGAATAAAATTGTGGTGGTCGTTGAGGAGGGTATAGTTGAGGTACGCAGCAAGCGCGGCGACATCAAACGATTGACAAAAGGGGATAAGGTGATATATGACACGCTATTGGATACTTTCGAGATGAGCCGCAACGAAGATAAAAACGCGATGTCTTTTAAAACCAAGTTGTTAGAGTTTGACGGCACGCCGTTGAAAGCGGTGGTAGCAAAGATTAACGATTATTATGGTAGTTCTGTCGAAATAACTTCTGATGTGTTGCAAAACTGTCCACTTTCGTTATCGAGACCAGTTGATGTCGGTAATCAATCCCTTGACGAGGTTCTGGGTATCCTCATAGAAACTTTTAATATGAAAGTTGAAAAGAAAGAGGGTAAGATTTTGTTATCTGGAAGTGGTTGTGAATAACAATATTGAATATAATGCTAATAATGGGTTGAAAAGCTCCGTCCCGACTGTTTCGGGATGTACCATAAGTGAAAATAAAGCAATAAATTGAATTTGCCAAAAAAAATACAACACTATATCATAGCACTCCTATTTTTCGCTCTCAATACTGAGGGGGTAGCTACACCTATATTAGAACGAACGGTGACGCTGAAAGTCCAAAATAAAACTATCGGTGAAGTCCTTAAAAGCATATCTGACCAAGCGCAATTCCTCTTTTCGTATAATACCAATATCATCAATGCCGATAAAAAAGTAAACCTCAATGTGAGTGGCGAAAGGGTGCGTGTGGTTTTAAAAGAGCTATTGGGTGCAGCATATCAATTTAAAGAAAAAGGCAATTATTTGATTATCCAACGCCTAAAACGAGATGAACAAATCATCAGTGGCTACGTGCGGGATAAAAATACGGGCGAAAAACTTAAAAATGTAACCGTTTATGATAAAAAAACGCTTGTTTCTGCCACAACGGATAGTACAGGTTATTACGAAATTATTACCCGAAAACCCATTCAGCAACTCTCCATTGCGCGGGTAAATTATGGCGATACGATTTTGCAAGTCAGAAGCCTACGCATAGATACCCCTCCCGACTTTCTCGGGACAGGTCAGTATTTGGACATCGCTATGATACCTACTGCCGATAAAGTAAGCGTAGAAGTCGATGTTGATATAGAGGACCGCGAAGCCGACAAAAAGAATGATGACCCCTACGCCGAGCGTACCCTATTCTCGAATAAAGAAGTTCGGTCAAGTATGCGCTACGTGGTTTCGACCTTTCAGAGGGCAAATGACCGCAATATCACGGAGGATTTGCATAGATTGTGGCATATTTCCCTCGCGCCTTACGTGGGTACTAATTTGGGTTTGAGTGGCAATGTGGTGAATGATATTTCCATCAACGCTACGGTGGGTTATTCAAAAGGCAACCGCAAATTGGAGTTAGGCGGCATCGGCAATATAAATCTGAAAACCATGCGGGGCTTGCAAGTGGGCGGTGTATTTAATGTTGTGAATGGCGAAGCGAAGGGCGTACAAGCATCGGGTATCATCAATCGGGCTAAGGATATGCGCGGTCTGCAAATAACGGGCATAACAAACACCACCGATTTCCTTAAAAATAGTCTGCAAATATCGGGCATCAACAACCATACAGACAATGCCAACGGCGGCGTTTTTCAAGTGGCGGGCATGGTCAATAAATCTGAAAAAGGACGGACGGCACTACAGATAGCCGCTATCACAAACCAAGCCGATACAGTGGGTGTGCAAATTGGTTTAATCAACTCTGCCAATCGGGTGCGCGGTCTGCAAATCGGTTTAATCAACAAATCAGATACTGCCGATGGTATTGTTTTGGGCTTGTTAAATATTGTAAAAAAAGGCTATCATGTGCTTGAAATAGCCGCAAATAATGACATTTTGGGTACTATTGCCTACAAAACGGGGACAAAACATTTCTACTCCATCTATGCTTTCGGTGGGCAACCAGAGATAAAAAACCGAGCGCAAATCCTCTCGTTTGGGACGGGCTTCGGGACATTTATCCCTATCTACAAAGCCTTTGGTATTACCTTAGATGCGACAGTTCATCGTGTTAGAGTATTAACTTATTTTGATAACAAAGGCGTTCTACTACGCCTATCACCTGCCTTAAATATCCAATTGCGGAACAAAACCAGCTTGTTTTTATCACCCGTTTGGAACAATTATTATCTCAAAAACGACCCGCTTAATATGACAAATGTCTTATTATTAAAACAAAATATGATACCCGAGAAGGCGGTTATTAAAGGTAATTGGGCGACTTGGTGGGGGTGGCAGGTGGGGGTGCGGTTTTAGGGAATGTGAAAAATATGAGCGCGTTTCACGCCAAATACTGAGGGGGTATGCACATGGGCTTCAACAAGTAGCACACATTTTGTTCCCTATCTTAAAATCTGAAAACAAAGGACATTTTTATATCTTTGCATGAAAATATAAGTTATGCAAGCAGCAAAGCGTTATTTTAATACATCAGGACCCAATATTCGGGCGGAGCATTACACGCTGGAACGCCCCGAATTGATAGCCAATGGCTTGGATTTGGTGCATAAAAGCCGTTATTTCACGATATGGGCACCTCGCCAAACGGGGAAAAGTACCTATTTTCGGATGTTAGCCGAAGTATTGGAAAAAGAAGGTTATATCGTTTGCCACATCAACACGGAGCATTTGATGCAAGCGAGTATGGAAGATTTTCTCAAATACATGAGTTGGCAGATGGGAGAACAATGGGGTATTGACTTCAAAAACCTTTCTTTAGCGGGTATTTTTTCAAAAATTGATACAATTAAAGATAAAAAACTGATATTTATCGTGGATGAAATTGAGGGCGTTAATACCGATTATTTCAATCAGTTTCTACACACTATCCGCAATGCCTACCACTCGCGGGAACGTCACGCTTTAAAATCAGTCATTTTTGTAGGGGTAGCCAATATTACGGGTATTGTTCAAGACAATGCCAGTCCCTTCAATATATCTGATAGTTTACAAATCGGTTATTTTACCAAAGAAGAAACGGTTAGTCTTTTGGCACAACACGAAACCGAAACGGGACAACTTTTTGCCGAAGATGTTAAGGAAAAAATATATGCCATTACCGCAGGGC
>JAYVKQ010000536.1:0-3339 GCA_043768285.1 Saprospiraceae bacterium
CTTCTGTACCCCATTTAATCCATTTATCTGGCAAGGCACTGCCTGAGGTATTTTTTTCAAAACTTAGATTAAAGGAAGGCGGGGTACTCATTTTTTGCGCAACAGCTAAACTACTGCACAACAACAATAAAAGAAGAGCAGAAAGGTTGTTTTTCATGATAATGAGATTGTATAGGTTGAGGAAATAGGTTAATCGGAAAGGCATAGGTGTTATTATTTCCAAACGTTTTAACATACACGTGTATTGTTTCTGTAAATATACAAATACTATAATATTTTTTATTTTTTTATATTGAAAATATATATACTTTAACACCCTGTTGACATATGTTTATTTGATATTAACTTTTTGTATTGCGTTTGATGGTGTTTCTCAGTCTGTGTTTATCAAGGAAGAAGATAAGATTACAAATTTTGATTATGATTAGCTTTTCATACATACTCACTGACGAAGGCGCACTAATCTAACTCCCCCCTCAGTATTTTACCATATTCCTCCTTATTTTGCCGAAAAATTTCTAATAAAAATGTACTTTTACGCCCAATAAAAAGCGCAAATATCATTTTTATGACAGATGTAATTCAACTATTACCAGATAGCATTGCCAACCAAATTGCAGCGGGAGAGGTCATTCAACGACCAGCTTCGGCAGTGAAAGAATTGCTGGAAAATGCGGTTGATGCAGGGGCGAGTTCGATTAAGTTGATTTTGAAGGATGCGGGTAAAACGTTGATACAGGTCATAGACGATGGGTGTGGTATGAGCGAAACGGATGCGCGAATGAGCTTTGAACGCCACGCCACGTCCAAAATTCGCCATGCCGACGACCTTTTTAATATCCGCACAATGGGTTTTAGGGGGGAGGCGTTGGCTTCGATTGCGGCTATTGCTCAAGTCGAATTGCGCACCCGCCGCCGCACCGATGATTTGGGGACAAAAATCGTGATTGAGGGTTTTGAACTCAAAAGTCAAGAGCCTTGTCAATGCCCTGTGGGGACAAGTTTTCAGATAAAAAACCTGTTTTTTAACGTCCCTGCACGGCGTAACTTCTTGAAATCCAATACGGTAGAGTTTCGGCACATCATGGACGAGTTTGAACGCACGGCTATGGCGAACCCCTCAGTATTTTTCAGTCTGCACCACAATGGGCAAGAGGTTTTTCACCTCCCTGCGGGCAATCATCGCCAACGGATAGTCGGACTTTTTGGGAAAGATATTAACAAAAAACTCGTGCCTGTGCAAGAGGATACGGACGTGGTGCAAATCATGGGCTTTATCGGCAAACCCGAATTTGCGAAAAAAACGCGCGGCGAACAGTTCTTTTTCGTCAATAATCGTTTTATCAAAAGCCAATATCTGAACCATGCTATCCAAGCCGCTTTCGAGGATTTGATGCCCCGCGATAGTTATCCGATGTATTTTTTGTTTATCGAAATTGACCCATCGCGTATTGATATTAACGTGCATCCGACCAAGCAAGAGATAAAATTTGAAGATGAGCGCATCGTTTATAATTATCTGAAAGTGGCTATTCGCCACGCGCTCGGGGCAAGTGCCGTTACACCGATGCTCGATTTCGACCAAGAACGCGCCATCACGCAGTCTTACGCGATACCCAGACAAGCGGCGCGTCCTACAAGTTTTGACGGTAGCAATACGCCTTCGCGCCAAGTGCAATTTGAGCAAACGAAGAATGATTTGAACTTTAAAAAGCCGTCAAATTTGGAGCGTTCTAACCTCGAACATTGGGAGAAGCTCTACGAAGTGTTTGATGTAAAAGTGACCGAAACTATTGATAATCAACCATTTAATGCGGATGAATATTCTATTACCGTAGCCAGTAATTTTGAAAATGTAGAACCGCATTTGATGCTCGATGATATGGGTGGCTCGTTTTCAAAACAACAAACGGAGCCGTATCAAATCCACAGTAGCTATATCGTCAGCCCCATCAAATCGGGTTTTTTACTCATTGACCAACAAGCGGCGAGTGAGCGCATTTTATTTGAAAAATACTCTACCTTATTGGCTGAAAAAACAGTCTCGTCACAAACGCAACTGTTTCCAAAAACTTTGAATTTTTCGCCCAGCGATGCCCATATTTTGAAAGAAATATTGCCCGACATCAACCGTTTGGGCTTCGATGTGCAGGAGTTTGGTACAGATGCCTTTATCGTTCACGGTTTACCAAGCGATTGGACAAAAGGCAAAGACGAACAAAAAGTAATGGAAACGCTGTTGGAACAATACAAGAAAGAGATTGATTTTCAATTAGATATATCGGAACGCATCGCCAAAGCCTTAGCGCGGTCATCGAGTTTGAAACGCGGCACCCCCCTCAGTATTTTGGAGATGCAAGAGCTGATTGACCAACTTTTTGCCTGCGATATGCCGTTCAAAAGCCCCACAGGGCGCAATTGTTTTATCTCTTTTGATATGGAGGAATTGCAAAAACAGTTTATGAATTAGAATTAGGATTAACCTTGATTTTGAAGGATTTAGTAGGATTATATGACCCATTAACCACAGATGACACTGATTAAACAGATTTTTACTGATTTTTTTTCAATATTAGATATGTAAAAGGTAAACTGTAATAATCAGTTAAATCAGTGTCATCTGTGGTTAAACAATCCTACTAAATCCTTCAAAATCCAGTCAATCCTAATTCTTATAATAATTATAAAAAATGGGAATAAACCTCACACCAGTTGTAAAAAACTTATTGATAATCAACGTTTTAGTGTTTATCATATTCAATTTGGCGATGCCACAATTGTTTCACTTTTTGCCGTTGTATTATCCCGAAAAGCAAGCGTTTTTGGATGCGATAATGGGCGATATTATGGCGCGTAACAATGGCGTGATACCGCCCGAAATGTCAGCACGCATAGATGAATTATCATATACGTTCAAGCCTTATCAAGTGATAACGAGTATGTTCACGCATTTTAGTGGGCAACATATATTTTTCAATATGTTATCGCTTGTCATATTTGGGGCGAACCTCGAAATGGTATGGGGTGGTAAACGTTTTTTGTTTTACTATCTAATGGCGGGTGTTGGTGGTGTATTTTTATACCTCGTCATGACCTACGTTGCTGTGCATTATTTTGACGGAACACCTTTCGCTGCAATGGGCGGTGCTTCGGGTTGCGTCTTTGGCTTGTTAGCTGCCTATGGTTTGGTTTTTCCCGAAACCCAAATCCAGCTATTGATACCTCCCGTAGCACTAAAAGCAAAATACTATGTCCTTATATTTGGCTTGATAGAGTTTTACGGCGGCATTAAATCATTAAACCCTGATGCTGCGGGACCAAATGTTGCCCATTTTGCCC